>NZ_CAXSTD010000007.1:0-199901 GCF_964240315.1 Blautia sp. Marseille-P2398 | reverse complement strand
AGTGATGCTTTCATAATTGTTGAAAACATTTGTTGTCAAGGTTCAGTTTTTGGCTACGAGTTTTATTTTCGTAGCAAGGTTCAGTTTTTGGCTACGAGTTTTATTTTCGTAGCAAGGTGCATTACAGAATTTAATCCCGCATAGTTACTGAGATAATCCACAGCTGGAATTTAGTTTTTCATTTAAGTATGAATTTTTAAATTCTACCTTGCAAGAGTATTAGAATGTAGAATTTACTTTTTCATTCAAGCCGTCTAACTCATCACTGGAAGTAACGAGAATGCGACGCGCAGTTATTCAATTTGAGTTATTCTGAATACCCCCTCTGTCAAGCTCTGTAAAGCTCTGAAAGTTAGCTGGTTGTTTGCTCCAGCTAATAATTAAGGAACATGAAAAGGATGCCATATTATTGCATGCTCCTTTCCAAATCTCTTTGTTCCATCCAGTCCTCAAATTCATCCCGACGGATCCTAACCCGACTGCCAACTTTTATTACCGTAAACTTTCCTTTATCCGCCCATTTGTTGATCATGCTTCTGCTGACCTTTGCCAGATAGGAAGCTTCATCAAAAGTAAGATACTTTATATTTCTATTGCTTCCCCGTATTCCGGTTTGTGATAATTTCTTCCGCCGGAAATTAGCCAGAACAATATTCTGTTCCTGTGCAAGTTCTTCATAATGCTCAGAGCATGTTTTACAGTGGTCAAGAGCAAATTTTTTTACTTTTTTTCTGAAATTAAGTAAAGAATCGGGTTGCCTATACATAGTTTTCACTTTCAAAAAATAAAAAAATTTGTGTTTTTGAAAGCGACATCTTGCATATACTATTAGCAGACAGTATACTAAGTACAACAAAGCGGTTTCGAAAAATGAAAAAACTTCAATTTTTGAAAGTGGGTGACTAAATGAAAACAATCACGAGAGCAAAATATCTCGATAGAATCATTGAACTGAATGGCACTCCTGACATCAAGATCATCACGGGTATTCGTCGATCTGGTAAGTCTAAACTGATGCAGGCATATATTGCGTATCTGAAAAACAACTTTGAAAACATCAATATTATCTTCATTGACTTCATGGATTTAGCATATGAAGAAATCAAGGAATACCATGCCTTACACTCCTATGTGGAAGAACATTATCAGGAAGGCAAAACGAACTACCTGTTTGTAGACGAGGTTCAGATGTGTCCCAAGTTTGAGCTGGCAATCAACAGCCTGTACTCTAAGGGAAAATACGACATCTATGTAACAGGCTCTAATGCTTTCCTGTTGAGTGCGGATCTGGCAACTCTGTTTACCGGACGCTATATTGAAATTCATGTGTTTCCTTTCAGCTTCCAGGAATATTGCCAATATTATGATGATATCAGTGACAAAGATAAGCTCTTTGATGAGTACGCTATCAAGGGCGGTTTAGCAGGTTCCTATGCTTATAGAACCGAAAAAGACAGAACAAACTATATCAAAGAGGTCTACGAAACTATTGTTACAAGGGATTTGGTACAGAAATATAATCTCCCTGACACTTTGGTTTTACAACGTCTGAGCGAGTTCCTTATGGATAATATCAGCAACCTGACTTCTCCTAATAAGATCAGTCAGCTACTGACAGCAAATGAAACTCCAACCAATCATGTAACCGTCGGCAAATACATTAAGTATTTGTGCAATGCTTTTGTATTTTATGATATTAAGAGATACGACATCCGAGGTAAGAAATACCTTGAAAGCTCTGAAAAGTTCTATTTGTGTGACAGCGGTATTCGATATGCAATACTGGGGAGCAGAAATATGGATTATGGCAGAGTATATGAAAACATCGTATGCATCGAGCTTCTTCGCCGTGGATATGATGTTTATGTCGGCAAGCTTTATCAAAAGGAAATCGACTTTGTTGCTCAGAGAGGTAGCGAGAAGTTTTATATTCAGGTCAGCGACAACATTTCCGGGCAGGAAACATTTGAGAGAGAACGCTCTCCTCTGCTTCAGATTCGAGATGCTTATCCGAAAATGATTATTGCCAGAACCAAACATCCCCAATATAGCTATGAAGGAATCCAAATTCACGATATAACCGATTGGTTACTACAAGAATAAATAAGGCGAAATATCTCCGTCATTCTCTTTTGAAATGTTGGATACTTTGCAATAATACAGTAACCATAGATACTGATTCCTTCGGCACTAGCTTCTGCAGCCTTCACAGATACCGGAATCACGCTCTCAAATATCGGAATACTGGTTCCGTATTGTTCCAAGAGATCAATAACATGAAACCAGATATTGAGGAACTGCGCAGAAAATATATGGATAATCCACCTGAAGGCATGACGTCCATGGACATTCGCCGTATGAGCGAGGATGAACTTCTGGATATGGATTATTTCCTAAATGAGGATGAATTGGATGATTATTTTGGCGAAGAAGGTTTCTACATCTTTTAATACCAGTAGGTAGTGTAAAATAGTTTGTGTTTTTGGTAAAAAATAACTCCTTTTTGGTAAGAATTCAGATATGACAATTCTTATCGAAAAGGAGTATTTTTTATGGCAGTTGCAAAGGAACAAATTCGACAGATTATCTCAGAAAACAACATTAATACTTAAATAGTAATCAAATTCCATATATATTTTTTATAAAATAGAAACGACAGGTCCGAAATCCTTGAGTTTTAAGGCTTTTCGTCCTGCCGTTTTTCATTTTCATAGTCAAGTGGATAAAATCATCCGCTTCGCTATGCAGCTCTACACCGAATAACTGCTCCGCAGGGAACTTACTTGATTCGGTTAAATTTTGCGAAATTATAATCCCACTCGTCCCTATCAGGAAGCTGCTTACAGATTCTTAATTCGTTCAATTGCTTCCAGTGTATTCTCATGTGTTCCAAACGCAGTGAGACGGAAGAATCCCTCACCATGAGCACCAAATCCTGAGCCTGGAGTTCCTACAATGTTGGCTTTTTCAAGGAGATAGTCAAAGAACTCCCAGGAAGTCATCTTATCAGGTGTTTTCAGCCAGATATACGGAGCGTTTACGCCACCGGATACGGAATAGCCTGCTGATGCCAGACCTTCGTAGATGGCTTTGGCGTTGCTCATGTAGTAACCTACCTGTTCTTTCAGCTGTGCTTTTCCTTCAGGAGAGTATACAGCCTCTCCTGCACGCTGTACGATATATGGCGCACCATTAAATTTTGTGCCATGACGTCTTGCCCAGAGACTGTGGAGATCTACACCGTCACGAACCAGATCCTTTGGTACAACTGTAAAGCCGAGACGGACACCTGTGAAACCTGCATTTTTTGAGAAGCTGCGCAGCTCGATGGCGCAGGTTCTTGCTCCTTCGCACTCATAGATGCTGTGCGGTACATTTTCTTCGGAGATGTATGCTTCGTATGCTGCATCATAGATAATTACAGAACCGTTTTTATTTGCATAGTCTACCCATTCCTGAAGCTGCGGTTTGGTGATCGCACCACCGGTTGGGTTATTCGGGAAGCAAAGGTAGATAAGATCCGGTACTTCTTCCGGGAATTCCGGAAGGAAGCCGTTGGATGCTGTACATGGCATATAGATTACGTTATCAAAGTTGCCACGTTCTTTGTTGTATTCTCCTGTACGGCCTGCCATTACGTTTGTATCTACATATACTGGGTATACAGGGTCGCACACTGCAATCTTGTTATCCAGTCCGAATATTTCCTGGATATTTCCGGAATCGCTCTTTGCACCGTCAGATACAAAGATTTCGTCTGCTTCAATGTCACAGCCTCTGTCTTTGTAGTCATTCTTTGCAATGGCAGATCTTAAGAATTCATAACCAAGATCAGGTGCATAACCATGAAATGTAGCTGCATCACCCATTTCATCTACAGATTTATGAAGTGCCTCAATGATCGCCGGAGCCAGAGGCTGGGTTACATCACCGATTCCCAGTGAGATCACGTTTGCCTGTGGGTTGGCTTCTTTATATGCTTTTACTTTTTTTCCAATTGTGGAAAACAGATAGCTTCCCGGTAATTTCAGATAGTTGTGGTTTACTGTTACCATGTTTGATTTCCTCCCTGGCATGTTTCGCAGTTTTTATATACCTGTCTACAGCAGGCTGCTGCTTTGCCTTTCCATTTCTATTTGTGTCTTTTCTGCAAATATATTTTATTCGAGTTTTATTATACTTAATTATTTAATAATGTAAAGTCTCAAAGTGTTTTCTGAGAATAATTTTTAATATTAACATTACTGTTCACTGATAATATCCCGCGAGGTGTTTTTTGTGAGCGAAGGTCACAGAAAACCCGAGACATACTGTGCGAATTTATGCGATTAGCATAAATTAAGTTTGCGAAGCAAACGATACTCCTTGGGCATTGCACAAGGAGGTTCATATTTCCTGCATCGCAAAGCGTGTTGCTGTGAACAGAGTGAACAGTAACATTTTTTACCCCGGGCATAATGTCCGGGGTGATTTATTTTATTTGCGCTTCTCTACTTCTTTCATTAGTGTCTCGCGGACGCTTGCAGGATTTGCCTTGCCTTTCATCTCTTTCATGATCTGACCTACAAAGAAGCCCATGACTTTATCTTTACCTCCCAGAAGTTCTGAAAGTGGTCCGGGGTTAGCATCCAGGATCCTGTTGATGGTTTCTTCCAGAAGTCCTGTGTCTTCTACAATCTTCAGACCATGTTCCTCAATGTAGGCTACAGGATCAATGTCTTCCTCAAAGACTTTCTCAAAGACTTTTTTGGCATTCTGAGGACTGACTTCGGATTTTTCTACCATTACCAGAAGATCTGCAAGATGCTTCGGTGAGAAAGATACCTGTTCCGGATCCATAGCTTTATCTTTCGTCAGACGGAGTACCTCACCCATAAACCAGTTTGCTGTCTTCTTTGCATTTCCGTAGATTGCTGCTGTTTCTTCAAAAAGACCTGCAAGATGGCGGGATTCTGTAAGGATTCCCGCATCGTATGCCGGAAGTCCGTACTCTTCCTGATAACGGGCCTGTTTCACTTCGCGAAGCTCCGGCTGTTCCGCTTTAATCTTTTCAATCCATGCATCAGAGATATGGATTGGAGGCAGATCTGGATCAGGGAAATATCTGTAGTCTTTGGCATCTTCCTTGGAACGCATGGCGTAAGAATATTCTTTGTTGTCATCCCAACGGCGTGTCTCCTGTGTAACTGCCTTGCCTTCTTCGATCAGTTCGATCTGACGTTCTCTTTCGCCTTCGATTGCTCTGGCAATGGCTTTGAAAGAGTTCAGGTTCTTCATCTCTGTTCTGGTACCGAATTCTTCTGCTCCCACTTCACGGACAGAAAGGTTAACGTCTGCACGCATGGAACCTTCCTGAAGCTTACAGTCTGATACACCCAGATACTGCATCATACAACGGAGTTTTTCAAGATAGGCGATTACTTCCTCAGAGCTTCTCATATCCGGCTCGGATACGATCTCGATCAACGGGACACCGCTTCGGTTATAGTCTACCAGGGAGCAGTCTTCCCATTCATCATGAATCAGTTTACCTGCATCCTCTTCCATATGCATTTCATGGATGCGGATTTTCTTTTTGCCTGCAGAGGTTTCAATCTCTACCCATCCGTCATGACAGATTGGCAGATATAACTGAGAGATCTGATAGTTCTGTGGGTTGTCCGGATAGAAATAGTTCTTACGGTCAAATTTGCAGTACTGATGGATCTGGCAGTTTGCTGCAAGACCTGCTTTCAGGGCAAACTCTACTACTTTCTTATTTAATACAGGCAGGGAACCCGGCATACCTGTGCAGACCGGGCATGTATGTGTATTGGGTGCTCCTCCGAATTCAGTGGAGCATCCGCAGAAAATTTTTGTTTTTGTTGCAAGTTCTACATGGACTTCAAGTCCTATGACTGTTTCGTACTGTTTCATTATCTGGTGCCTCCTTCTCCTGGCACGGCAAAGGAGCCGCGGCTGGTTTCATAGGCGTGTGCTGCACGCAGGATTTTCTTTTCCATGAAGCAGTCCCCAATCATCTGGATACCGATTGGGAGACCTTTGCTGTCTTTTCCGCATGGAACTGTAATTCCCGGAAGACCGCAGAGATTGACTGCTACTGTGTAGATATCTCCAAGATACATGGCAAGGGGATCTTTTAAGCTTTCACCGATCTTCGGTGCTGTAAATGGAGATGCAGGTGCAAGGAGCACATCATATTTGCCAAATGCCTGGTCAAATTCTTTCTTGATCAGGGCTTTTGTGCGGAGTGCCTTCAGATAGTATGCATCATAATAACCGGAGCTCAACACGAAGGAACCAAGCATGATACGGCGTTTTACTTCCTCACCAAAGCCTGCTGTTCTGGTCTTTTTGTACATGTCATGAAGACCTTCATATTCTGCTGCACGGAAACCGTACTTCACTCCATCGAAACGTTCCAAGTTGGAACTTGCTTCTGCACTGGCGATAATATAATAAGCCGGAATCATGTATTCCATGGTTTTGATAGAGAAGAATTCTACTTCTGCTCCCAGTTCTTTCAGCGTATCAAGAACACCCATAAAAGATGCTTTTACTTCCGGATCAAGTCCCTCTGCCAGATATTCTTCAGGAACTCCGAATTTCATCCCCTTGATATCTCCTGTCAGTTCTTTGGCGAACTGAAGATCTTCTCTTTTCATGGATGTGCTGTCTTTTGTATCATGTCCTGCGATGATCTCCAGAAGAGCTGCACAGTCAGATACGTCTTTTCCTACAGGTCCGATCTGATCCAGGGAAGATGCATAAGCTACAAGACCATAACGGGATACTGTTCCATAGGTTGGTTTAATTCCGGTTACACCACAGTAGGAACTTGGCTGACGGATAGATCCGCCTGTATCTGAACCAAGTGCCAGATAAGCTTCTCCTGCTGCTACTGCTGCACAGGAACCACCTGAAGAACCGCCTGGTACATGTTCCAGATTCCATGGGTTTCTGGTGATGCCGTAAGCGGAGGTCTCTGTTGTACTTCCCATGGCAAATTCATCCATGTTTGTTTTTCCGATAATGACCAGTCCGGCTTTTTCCAGACGGTCAATGACTTCTGCATTATACTGAGGCACAAAATTCTCAAGAATCTTTGATGCACAGGTAGTTTTCTTTCCATTAATACAGATATTATCTTTGATCGCGATCGGTACGCCTGCAAGAGGACTGGTATAAGTACCGTCCTCGATGCCTTTTTGTACTTCTTCTGCACGTTTGTATGCTTCTTCTTTATATGTGTCAAGATAAGCGTGTACTTCTGAATCCTGTTTCTCAATCTGTTCAAAAACAGTTTTTACTCCATCCAGGACGCTGACCTGACGCTGTTTTATTTTTTCCCCAAGCTGCAGGGCTGTTAATTTTTCCAACTCCATTGTCCTGTCTCCTATCCTATGGTTTTCGGAACCTGATACTGTCCTTCTTTTGCCTTCGGTGCATTTGCCAGCATTGCTTCTTTGTTGTCTCCGTTTGTGACAACGTCCTCACGAAATACGTTTTCGTCCTGGAAAATATGGGACATAGGCTCTACTTCCGATGTATCCAGTTCATCCAGTTTCTCTACATAATCAAGCATTTTCTGCATTTCAGCTTTTGCTTTTTCCTTTTCTTCTTCCGAGAGGGAAAGCTTGGCCAGGATGCAGACATTTTCCATTGTTTCATCATCTATGATCTTTGCCATGATTTTCTCCTTATATATACTGCCTGTAACATTCTATATTGCTTTTATTTCCGACTTCTTATTTACGGTTCCAGACGGTTCATATCTCGCGGGAAGAGACAGGTTTCACGAACATTCTCTTCACCGATAAGCTGCATGGTCAGACGTTCCAGACCGATTCCCAGTCCACCGTGAGGCGGCATACCATGTTTGAAGGTATCCAGATACTGTTCCATGCCTTCCTGCGTCATACCTCTGTCTTCAATTTTCTGTACCAGTATGTTGTAATCATGGATACGCTGTCCGCCTGTTGTGATCTCAAGGCCTTTGAATAACAGGTCAAAGCTTAAGGTAAATCTTGCGTCTTCCGGATCATCCATTGCATAGAATGGACGTTTCTTTGACGGATAATGTGTGACAAATACGAAATCTGAGCCATATTCTTCTTTGAAATACTGTCCAATCAGTGCTTCTTCTTCCGGCTCCAGGTCAAATGGATTTCTGATCTTACGGTTATATTTCTGTGATACCAGTTCCTTGGCTACATCGAAACGGACTGCCGGGATTTTGGATACATCCGGAATCTCAAGCTTCAAAATCTGTACTTCTTTTGCATATTCTGTTTTCAGAAGGTTCATGGCATACTGGAGGAATCCTGTTTCCATTGCCATAATTTCTTCGAAGCTGTCAATATATCCCATCTCGAAGTCCAGACTGGTGTATTCATTTAAGTGACGTTTGGTATTATGTTTCTCAGCCCGGAATACGGGGCCTGTCTCAAATACTCTGTCAAATACGCCAACCATCATCTGTTTGTAGAACTGTGGGCTCTGCGCAAGTACTGCAGGTTTGTGGAAGTAGCTGAATTTGAAAAGGTTTGCCCCACCCTCTGCTCCTCTGGCTCCGATCTTCGGAGTATGGATTTCTGTGAATCCCTGTCCGTAGAGATAATCACGGAATGCTTTTGTCAGTGCCTCCTGGATTTTAAATTTGGAACGCTCCTGAATATTTCTCAGGGAAATCGGTCTGTAGTTTAATTTTGCTTCCAGGGAAGTGTTCAGTTTCCATTTGTCGATTGCCATTGGAAGTGGCTCTGCCGGTGTTGATAAAATATCAATATGACGAATACGAAGCTCTCTTCCGTGGGGTGCTCTCTCCTCTTCATGCAGGATTCCTTTCACCCTGATCGTCATTGCTTCCTTCAATTCATGAATGGAAACATTTGCCATTTCATTTTCATAGACTGTCTGGAATAAGCCTTCCCTTCTTCTAAGAATGATAAATGCCACATCACCCATATTACGGATGCTGTGAACAGCGCCTTCGATTACGGCTTCCTGGTTCAGGAGATTATTACCTACGAGTTCCTCCCAGGTATTGATTTCTTTTTTCCATGTTCCATCCATAAATTCCATTTCCTCATCCTCCATTTCTTCATTTCTGAAAACCTTTGTGATATCTTCACTGGTTTCAAGTTCAAAAGGCTTTTCGTGCAAGCACAACGACTTTTTGGCTTAAAACCCTGGAATATCAAAAAGGCGTAATCAGAAAATCCGGAGACACTTATCCCCTGGACTCTCTGATTACGCCTTTGTAATCATTCTTCCTGTTATTATCTATTTTATGTTTGTTTGTGTTCTTTCTATATATAATATGATGTTAGGGTCAAAATATATTTTGCCTCTAACTTGATATGAACAAAAATATATTCTGTATATTACCACATATTCTGTCAAAATAATATCGTCATTTTTTACAAAATTTTTCCGATTATTTTCAGATGTTTTATTTAGTACATACGATAAATCAAATCTCATCATACATCAGCATAAGCAGCATCTGTGCAGTTTCTACCATATTAGTACCAGAATCCATACTGCATTTCTGGATATGTCTGTATGCTTCCTCTTCTGTCATCTGGTTTTTTTCCATCAGAAGGCGTTTGGCATTCGAGATATAATTCTGTTCTTTTTCTGATCTGGGCTTTGGTTTCTTTTTTTCTTTTTTGATCCGGCGTTCCAGATGATAGAGCATGTCATTGACCGTATCTATCAGTACGCTTGCTTTCATCGGCATCTGTACAGTGCTGACGGAATTCGGTGCTTCATCTATAATACGCTGAGAAGCCAGAAGCAACATTTCAAAATACTGTGGCAGGTTATCGAGAGCGTCTTTATAATAGGCATCTGTCAGCTTATACCCACATATCAGAACACCACTGTCAAGCTCTGAGATACTGGCCAGCGCATTAGAGACAGAGCTGCAGACAGAGGCTACTGTGAGCCCATGTCTGTTAAGTATTGTGCGGATTTTCTTTGCGTCTTCAATTTTCGGTAACGCAATCACAATGCTGCTGCTCATAACTCTGCCACTCCTATTTCTGTTACAGCCTGAGTTTCCGTCCACTGCTTATTGCTTTTTGCAACCTCTGCAGGGGACTTGTTTGATTTTGATCAAGCGGATGTTCGCAATCCGCTTCGCTACTTGCTCATAACCGAATAACTGCTTCGCAGTTTATCAGAAGAAGCTTCGCTCCTCCTGATACAAACAAGTCCCCACCCACTGCTTATTGCCTTTTACAATTTCTACAGGGGACTTGTTTGATTCGGTTAAATTCTGTATAAGTATTCCTCGATTTCCCAGGCTGAAATTTCTCTTGTATAGCGAAGCCATTCTTTTTTCTTGGCTGCTGCGTATTCTTTACAAAATTCTGTTCCAAGTACTTCTTTGATCCAGTCACTCTGTTCGAAGTAATCAATTGCTTCGTTCAAATTTCCCGGAAGATTTTCAATCTTCATTGTTTTCTGATCTGTTTCGGATAACTCTCTGCTGGAGGACTTAGTCGGATAAATCTTCTTATTGATTCCATCCAGTCCTGCTGCCAGACATACTGCAAATACCAGATACGGATTTGCTGCTGCATCCGGACTTCTCAGTTCGATCCTTGTCTCCATACCTCTGGATCCCGGAATTCTTACCAGTGAATTCTGGTTGTTCTTTGTCCATGTCAGTTCTGTCGGTGCTTCATAGCCCGGAACCAGACGTTTGTAGGAATTTACGATAGGATTGGTGATCAGTGCCATCTCTTTGCTGTGAGCCAGAAGACCTCCTACGAAGTAATAAGCTTCTTCGCTTAATTCCTGTGGATTTCCCGGATTGACGAATACATTTCTTCCATCTTTAAATAAGGAGAAATGAATGTGCATTCCGGAGCCGTTTACTTCTGCCCTTGGTTTCGGCATAAACGTCGCATGAAGTCCATGGCGTTTGGCAATGGTACGGACCGTCATCTTAAATGACATGATCCGGTCTGCAATCGTACGGACTTCACCGTATTTGAAATCTACTTCGTGCTGTGCAGGAGCAGTTTCATGGTGAGAAGATTCTACCTCAATCCCCATGTCTTCCAGATTTAATACAATATCACGTCTTGCGTTTTCACCCAGATCCACAGGACTGACATCCAGATATCCGGCCTTTTCATGTGTTACAGTAGTCGGAACTCCGTTATCATCTGTATGAAAAAGGAAAAACTCACATTCCGGATCTACCAGACAGGTGTATCCCTCCTTCTTTGCCTCCCGGGCGGTTTTCTTCAGGATATATCTCGGACTTCTCTCATGAGGGGTTCCGTCCGGACAATAGATATCGCATAACAGTCTGGCAACTTTGCCCTGCTGTGGTCTCCATGGGAGAATTGCAAAGGTGTCAAGATCCGGTCTTAAGTACATATCCGGTTCGGATTCTCCTGCGATTCCTGCGATAAAGGAACCATCTACGATACATCGGTTATCCAGTGCGCGGGGAAGTTCCCGGGCAGTTATGGCGATGTTTTTCAGCGTTCCGAACATATCTGTGAACTGGAGACGGATAAATTCCACGTCTTCCTCCTCAGCCATCTGTAATATTTCTTCTCTGGTATAATTCCCCATTTTCATTCACTCCTTGTCAGCATAGTTTCTGCTGTTTTTGCTTTCTTAATGATTCTTCGATACAGTTTTGTCCTGTCTGGAAGTTTTATAGATTCTTCTTATAATGATATAAAAAATGGCGCACTTTCTACAGTTACTTTTCTATAGAAAGAACGCCTTTGTTCATGTAGGCAATTATAACAACATGCTTATTTTTTGTCAACTGCTTATTTTTCGTTAATAAATCATCGACTCTTTCCATGTTACTGTGCGCTCCGATCTCGACAACACACTTTGTAGCTTACTTATAATCGCTATTTTGAGAATACCGCATCATTCCTTGAAAGAAGATATACGCAATACTGATTCATACTGATTCCCTCTCTCTGAGAATGTTCTGCCAGTAGTCTATGCAGGCTTCTTGGAATTCTCAGTTTAAACTGTCCGGAATAATCTTCAAGGCTATCCGGCTCATGGATTTCTACTCCTTCTTCTAATGCAGCTTCAAGCCATGCTTTTTTTGCATCCAGGGCATTTGAAATTGCACTTTCCACTGTTTCTCCGCAGGTAATGCAACCAGGGAGATCCGGATACGAAACTACGAATCCTCCTTCGGTTTTATCTTCTACAACTTCCATACGATAGGACATTGACATATAATCATTCAGCGTCTTCATGATTCTTCGCCTCACTTTCTACTATTTCCCTTACCATTTCTACATATACTTTCTTTATCGGCTCATGTTTTGGTATTGTAATAGGCATACATCCAGACTTTCTAAATGTATAATGACTGCTTCCACTTCTCGGAACATTCATTTCATATCCATAACTTTCCAATACTTTTCGCAATTCATCAAATCGAAGATCTTTTGATAAATTACATATACGTGTTATCAGTTTATCCCATTTTGACATTCTTATATCTCCTATTTACATTATATGTGGTATCGTATATGGTGTCAATCAATTTTTCTATGCCAAATTTGAAAAGGTTTCCGTATTCTCCGAAAGAAAAATACGCAAAATACAAATTCAAAAATACTGTCTTTTGTACTTAATCATAAAGGGAAATGGATGAGCCGAATGGTTCAAAAATTATTTTAGATATGTAGATATGCAAATTTAATGTAACAAAAGTATTATTTGCTGTGGATAATAGCAATATGTTCCGACTCAAATTATAAGCGGTTTTGCTTAGAAAATCAATAATCTTATTGTTAAAAAAACATCTACCATACTCTCATAGATAACAATGACAAAATATAAAATGGAAGTATATATAGTAACCTTTGCAGCCGGTTCTTTGCTGTATATATTATAATACTCTGAATCGGCATCCATATCCAAAGGAGAATACTAAATAATTCAAATTTATACGCTATCCAATAACAGAGCATCGGGAGTAACAACAAGAACATTCCAATAACTGACTTGCATTGTAATTTTTCTTTTAAAGAATATCTGAGCGGAAATCCTTTTTTAACTAAACGTAATTCATTTTGCACATTATAGCTGACAACATTCTGTCCTAATATCAATATAGAAAACAATAATACATACTCAATATATTTTCCCTCTATCTGCGATAATAACATTGTGATTAAAACAATCGCAAAATACTGATACATAATCTGTTTCTTTCTTCTAATAACACTAACCACCTCATAAACCATCAAAAAACGGTAGCGGTTGCCATAATATTTCTTCATCAGTCCCTTCATTTCTCTCTGATTATTTTGGAAAAACACTTCATCCTGTGTTTGCAAGACTGTATCATATTCCCTATTCAAAAAACCATATAACATCTGATTATATTGTTGAAAGAACGGGATAATTGCTTGATAGCTAAAATAAGGATATAAAATGAAATATAATCCGTAAATGATCAATAGTACACTGGCAACAAATACACTTCTATTAAAAAAGCAAATCATTACTACTGCTAACATACATATATTCGTAATATCCCGATATTTATATTGCGTCGATAAAACCGTATGCATATTGACGATTGGGTTACAGATCATAACCACAATAAACTGTCTCAAAACTATTCCCTCCATTGGGAAAGCCCAAAATAAAATCAACGCAACACACAACGTCAGTACCGTGCTTTTTCCTATCTTCTTCACTCGCCAAATATATGTTTTTTCTATTTTCCAAATATAAGTTTCAGGAAAAATACGCATTCTTGGTATTGTTCCAAACAAATTCATAAACAAGAAGCAGAGAATACCATACGGTATAAAAACAGCAATATCCATTCCATGGGTTGTCTGAATCATAGATTGTAATATAAGAATACATGGCACAATAGCAATCAGTATAAGATAAGCACCTATATTTCGTTTAATCATTCTAACTGCAAATTTGAATCTCTGTTTCAAAAGCAACTGATACATACTTTATTCCCCTTCAGATAAAATCTTTGCGATTTTCTCTCTATCAACTTCCTCCGTATTGATTTCTCTAATTTGTCCGTTATGTAACAAAAGACACTTGTCACAAACATTTTGTAAACACTCTATATCATGGCTTGAAATAATGTAAATTCCTTTTTCTTTCTTGTGAAACTCTACTATTACATTTTCTAAAAGTTTCATTTGGACAGGATCAAGCCCTGAGAATGGTTCATCAAAAATAGTAATTTTTTCTTCTTGTATCATTGCACAAGCATTATTTAGTCGTTGCATTGTACCTTTTGAAAGTTCTGACGGAGAATAGTTCTCATACTTTTTTAATCCCAACCCATCTAAAATCCTCTCGATTTTATCAAATGCCTCTTGCTTTTTTATCTTTCTACTCGAAGCAATTAAAAGAAGATTTTCATATATTGTCAGCTCATTAAAAAAACTTGGTTGATCCATTGCATAGGCAACCGGCATATCAAGATAATCAACCTTGTTCATTTTTTCTCCGTCGATAGAAATTACTCCCGTATAATTTTTATCATAATTCGAAAGTATATTCAAAAGGGTAGTCTTTCCAGCTCCATTTCTTCCAACAAGTCCATAAATACAAGTATTTTCAAATGTATAGTTTAAGTTCGAAAAAACGACTGTTTCACCATATTTTTTAGTTAAATTTGAAATCTGAATCATAAAATTTCTTTTCCTCTCAAATCCATTTTCGTCAATCCGACTACTAACAATCCCATAAAGACTGCCGTGTTCACAAATAAAAGTACAACAACACTTTTTACCACTCCGAAAGTAAAAAGTATTGAGAAAACTTCTACTGACAATACAATAAAACACATATAATTTGTCAAATACTCTGTTATAATTTCTCCATAATAATTATTCATCTGTAATTTGGCATAGATAAAAGGTTTTAATAAATAACGGATTATAATACAAATAACCGGACAAATAAAAATCCAATTTTTATTCACCAAAGATGTTGCCACACCTTTACTCCATTGTACCGGAATTTCTGTCGGCAGCTTAGAATAAGACAATGTCCCAATAATCAAGCATAGTACGGTAATCGTTATCCAAGTAAGCATACTTCCCCATATATACAAAAAGCTAGCTGAATCCAGTTTGAAAACAATTTGATTATCTTTCCAATAATCCTGCAACTCTGTTACATATTGTTCTACCTGTAATTTTTCATAACTAATACTTTCTTCACCCAACATTTTTTCGCACATGCGTTTTGCCTTATTCAAATCAGTAATCTGACTATTTAATATTTCATTCTGCCTCTCAAGCGTTTCCTGCAATGTTACTTTTCCAGATATAATGCTTCGTATATCCTCAATAGAAATTCCTAATGTACGCAGATATGCAATCTTCTTTATATTTTCCACATCATTTTCTGAATAATCTCTATAACCATTACTTTCGTTTCTTGAAGGCTCAATGAGTTTTTCCTTTTCATAAAAACGAACATTAGAACGGGATAAACCTGTTCGTTCTTCTACGTCTTTTATTTTCATGTTATGCACTCCTTTCAAGCAACTCTATTTTATCTTAAGAATAAGCTATAAACAAGGTTTACAGTCAAGCATTTATCCAAAATCTCTTCTCTTTTAGTTATAAATCAATTCAGCATTCACAACCTCTCTTGCTCTACTCCAAATATTATTCATTTCTACTACCCAAGCCACCTGATCAGTTGCTTTAAGTTGTTCGGTAATACCTTCACTCTCTGCCATCTGCTCTACAATCCTTTCAAAGTGTTTCTGTGCCTGTTCTTCTATATCAGCCAAATAATCATTCAACCTTCCACTTGTAAGCAGATTCAGATATACACCTCTACGATATTCTTTGTGACCGTAAAGATTCGGTCTTTCTTCTTCAATCCGTAAAGCATCTGCAAATATTCCTGCATTTCTTCACAGAGGAACTTCGGCATTTTGATCACACGGTTACTTTTCTTTGTTTTCGGTGTGGTAATCACATCTTCGCCGTGTAATCGCTGATAGGACTTATTGATTCTGACCGTTTCTTTCTCAAAATTGAAGTCAGCGGCGGTCAGTGCCAACAATTCTCCCTCACGGATACCGCACCAGTAGAGCATTTCAAAAACGTAAAAGGAAACAGGAACAAGAAAACCGAAAGCGGAACTTATTGCTGCACTGGCACAGACTTTGGATGTTTCCCCTCATGCCCTCGATGTGCCTGACATTGACAGCTATATCGGACTGATACACACTTTATTTACCCTTGAAGATTTGTACGGTCTAACAGTCAGTGAATCAGACGAAGATATCTGCCTGAAAGTCGATACTTTCAAAGGCAAGGACGCTCACGAACTCTGGAAAATGCTGTATGCCTGGAAAGAGCAGGCTGACAAGCTATCTTCTGAAGAAATCAGCAAGGACAAATACGATGAGTGGCGTTACCACTACCCGGAATTTGATACTACGCAAACATGGGCAAAAGTTCCGTCACAGAAACTTAGCAACGCTCTGGTCGGAATATTCCAAGACCGACTCAAACCAGATAAATATGGATTTATTTGTTGCACAACCACCTATTAATCATTCTCTAACCCTAAAACCACTGGATTACGAGAATAATTGCTCTTATACAACCGTTATCAATTTGTTATCAAAAGACTTTTAAAAATGCTGCAAACCCGTATAAACGCTGGGTTTACTAAGTATTTTTGTTTATTCAAACTAAACTACAATTATTGTAATACCCGAAACACCCGAAAATCATTTCAAAAAACAAAGGTGCTACTTCCTGACGTCTTTTTCCGTCAGACAATAGCACCTTTCTCATATTTTATCTTATTTTTACAGATAGGAATATCCCATCAGTGATTCATCCACTGCTTTCGCAGCTTCTCTGCCTTCACGTATTGCCCATACTACCAGGGACTGGCCTCTGTGCATGTCTCCTGCTGTGAAGACTTTGTCTACGGAGGTCTGATACTGCTCTGGTTTTGTATCTACATTGGTTCTTCCATTGATGGCTACCTTAAATGCGTCTGTTACATATTTCTCACTGCCAAGGAATCCGGCTGCGATAAGGACTACATCTACAGGGATGACTTCTTCGCTTCCTTCTACAGGAACCATCATCATACGTCCTGTCTTTGGATCTTTTTCACTCTTTAATTTTGTGAGCTTTGCCTGGCAGACATTTCCGTTTTTATCTTTGATAAATTCTGTAACCGTAGTCTGGTATACTCGTGGATCATGTCCGAATACTGCGATAGCTTCTTCCTGGCCATAGTCTGTTTTGAGGACTCTCGGCCACTGCGGCCATGGGTTGGATGGTGTTCTTTCCACTGGCGGCTTGGGCATCATCTCTAACTGGATCACAGATTTGGCACCCAGACGGATAGATGTTCCTACGCAGTCATTTCCTGTATCACCGCCACCGATGACCAGAACATTTTTGCCTTTTGCAAGTTCATATGGAACTTTGGCAAAGTCAGAATCCAGAAGAGCTTTTGTTACCTGTCCCAGAAAATCTACTGCGAAGTAGATTCCTTTTGCATCACGTCCCGGAACTTTAATGTCTCGTGGATTGGATGCTCCGCAGGCAAGGATGACGCGGTCGAACTGTTTCAGAAGTTCTTCTGCTTTGATGTCCTTTCCTACGTTTACATTTGTAACAAATTTCACTCCCTCTTCTTCCATAAGATGGATTCTTCTGTCAACAACAGCTTTGTCCAACTTCATGTTAGGAATACCGTAACGGAGAAGTCCGCCTACACGGTCTTTTCTTTCAAATACAGTTACACTGTGGCCTCGTCTGTTTAACTGTTGGGCTGCTGCCAGTCCGGACGGACCGCTTCCAATGACTGCAATAGACTTGCCTGTACGTACTTCCGGAATCTGCGGGGTTACCCATCCGTTCTCATAGGCTGTCTCAATGATCGCACGTTCGTTTTCTTTGGTGGATACCGGTTCTCCGTTTATATTACAGGTGCAGGCTGCTTCGCAGAGTGCAGGGCAGACACGTGAAGTAAATTCCGGGAAGCTGTGTGTCTTGCTCAATCTTAAGAATGCCTGCTTCCAGTTGCCTGTATAAACCAGATCATTTGTCTCAGGTACAAGGTTGTGCAGAGGGCAGCCGGATGCCATACCGCCGATCATCATACCTGACTGGCAGAATGGGACGCCGCATGCCATGCAGCGTGCGCCCTGAAGTTTCTGTTTTTCTTTATTTAACGGGGTCCTGAATTCTTTGAAGTTTGCGATGCGGACCTTTGGCGGCAGAACTTTTGCCGTCTCTCTCTCATATTCTAAAAATCCTGTTGGTTTGCCCATGATTTCCTCCTCTTCGCCGCACTTGCTGCGGCAATAATGGTATGGCCCACGCCACCTTTTTATTTATTCTAAAAGATGACGGGGCAACATTGATAAGTTCACACGATATATTCAATTATTATCAATGTTTAGCGCCAATACTTTCATAGAACGCTTCCATCTGTGCCTGCTGACTGTTCAGACCTTTTTCTTCCAGTTTTGCACTTAAAGTGATCATCTTCTTGTACTCATTTGGAATGAGTTTCTTAAAGTGCGGCAGATAATAATCAAAGTCAGCCAGAACTTTCGCACCGAGTTTGGAACCTGTTGCTTCTACATGAGCTTCAATCAGGTCGCGAAGTTCTTTTTTGTCATATTTATTTTCCACTTTTTCGATGGAAATCATAGCTTTGTTCAGGTTCTTGTAAAGAACATTATCCACATCCAGTACATATGCGATACCGCCGCTCATACCTGCTGCAAAGTTCTTGCCAGTCTTACCAAGTACGACTACGCGGCCGCCTGTCATATATTCACAGCCATGTTCTCCTACACCTTCTACAACTGCAGATGCACCGGAGTTACGGACTGCGAAACGCTCACCTGCAACACCATTGATAAATGCAGTACCACTGGTTGCACCGTAAAGGGCAACATTACCTACGATAATATTCTCTTCTGCTTTGTATGCAGCTTTCTCCGGAACCTTCAGGATCAGTTTACCACCGGAAAGTCCTTTTCCGAAATAGTCATTGCTGTCACCGGTCAGTTCCAATGTAAGTCCTTTGGGGATAAATGCGCCGAAGCTCTGTCCGCCGGCACCGTTGCAGTGTACAGTAATGGTGTCATCTGTAAGTCCGTTTTTATTCTTTCTGGTGATTTCTGCACCAAGGATGGTTCCGAATGTACGGTCAATGTTTGTCAGATTTACAGAAAGCTCTGTTTTCTGACCTTTATTGATTGCATTTGCACATTTCTTAACCAGAACTTTTTCATCCATGGTTTTTTCCAGCTCGAAATTATATACAGCTTTCGGGTCAAAGGTAACTTTCTGGTCTTTGCCTGCAAATGGGTTGTTCAGAATTGCGCTTAAATCTACTTTACCCTGATGTGGTTCTGGTACATTGTCTGTCTGAACCAGAAGATCTGTACGTCCAACCATTTCGCTGACTGTACGGAATCCCAGTTTGGACATATACTCTCTTAATTCCTGTGCGATAAAACGCATGAAATTCTCGACATATTCCGGTTTTCCTTTAAATCTCTTGCGGAGCTCCGGATTCTGTGTTGCCACACCAACCGGGCAGGTATCCAGATTACATACACGCATCATCACACAGCCCATAGTTACAAGAGGAGCTGTTGCGAAACCGAATTCCTCTGCACCCATCAATGCTGCGATCGCAACGTCACGACCACTCATAAGCTTACCGTCTGTCTCAATGCGGACACGATTTCTCAGGCCGTTTTTAAGCAGTGTCTGATGTGTTTCTGCAAGTCCCAGTTCCCATGGAAGTCCTGCATTGTGGATAGAACTTCTTGGAGCTGCACCTGTACCTCCGTCATAACCGGAGATCAGGATCGTCTGTGCACCTGCTTTGGCAACACCTGCTGCGACTGTACCCACACCTGCTTCAGATACCAGTTTAACAGAAATATCTGCATATTTATTTGCGTTCTTAAGGTCATAGATTAACTGTGCCAGGTCCTCGATAGAATAGATATCGTGGTGCGGTGGCGGGGAGATCAGGCTGACACCCGGTGTGGAATGACGGGTTTTGGCAATCCATGGATATACCTTCTTTGCAGGAAGATGTCCGCCTTCACCAGGTTTTGCACCCTGTGCCATCTTGATCTGAATTTCTCTTGCAGATACAAGGTAACGGCTGGTTACACCGAAACGTCCGCTGGCAACCTGTTTGATTGCGGAGCATCTGTCATCACTGCTTCCTGCGGAATCCAGTCTTTCATCACTTTCACCACCCTCACCTGTATTGGATTTTCCATGGAGGTGGTTCATGGCGATTGCCAGTGTCTCATGTGCTTCCTGTGAAATGGAACCATAGGACATGGCACCTGTCTTAAATCGTTTTACGATATCATCTACGCTCTCCACTTCTTCAAGTGGAACCGGAGTCTCAGCAAACTTAAAGTCCAGAAGTCCTCTTAAGTTTCCGTGATTTTCTTTATCCACCAGATCTGTGTACTGTTTGAACAGATCGTAGCTTCCAGTCCATGTGGACTGCTGCAGAAGATGGATGGTCTGAGGATTGTAACGATGTTCCTCTCCCTGGCTTCTCATCTTATGTGCACCAACGCTATCCAGTGTTAGGTCTGTCGGAAGTCCTAACGGGTCAAATGCTTCTGAGTGAAGTTTCTCTACATTCTCTTCGATGTCTTCCAGTGTGATTCCGCCCACACGGCTGACTGTACCTGTAAAGTATTTCTCGATCACATTAGAAGAGATACCAATTGCCTCAAAAATCTGAGATCCCTGATAAGACTGGATGGTGGAAATACCCATCTTGGAAGCAATCTTTACAATACCGCTGATGACTGCATGATTGTAGTCATCTACTGCTGCATAGTAATCTTTGTCCAGCATATGGCTGTCGATCAGCTCATGGATTGTCTCAAGGGCAAGGTATGGGTTGATAGCACTTGCACCATAACCAAGTAAAGTTGCGAAATGATGTACTTCTCTCGGTTCTCCGGATTCCAGAATGATGGCAAGAGAGGTACTCTTCTTTGTTTTTACAAGGTGCTGATGAACTGCGGATACTGCCAGAAGTGACGGGATTGGCATATGATTTTCATCTACTCCCCTGTCTGAAAGAACAAGGATGTTTGCACCCTCACGGAATGCTTTATCTACTTCTACAAAAAGACGGTCAATTGCTCTCTCAAGCTTGGTGCTCTTGTAATATAAGGTAGAAACAACAGCTGTCTTGAAGCCCTCATGCTTGAAGCTCTTGATCTTCATCATGTCTGTATTTGTCAGGATCGGGTTATTAATCTTTAATACCTGACAGTTTTCCGGTTTCTGCTCCAGCAGGTTTCCGTCTTTACCTACATAAACACTTGTGCTGGTAACGATTTCCTCACGGATCGCATCAATCGGAGGGTTGGTAACCTGTGCAAAGAGCTGTTTAAAGTAGTCAAATAATGGTCTGTTCTGTTTGGAAAATACTGCAAGCGGGGTATCCACACCCATAGCTCCGATGCTCTCTGCTCCGTTTAACGCCATGTTTCTGATGGAAGTACGGTACTGCTCATAAGTATAGCCGAATGCTTTCTGCAGACGTGCTCTCTGCTCAGGTGTATATTCTTCCGGTCTTTCGTTAGGAATCTTGATATCTTTTAACTGTACCAGATGACTATCCAGCCATTCACCGTATGGCTGCATTTTTGCATAGCCCTCTTTTAGTTCATTGTCATCAATTACTTTTCCCTTTACAGTATCTACAAGAAGCATTTTTCCAGGATGGAGACGCTCTTTTAATACGATTTTCTCTTCCGGGATTGGCAGAACACCCACCTCTGAGGAAAGGATCATATAGCCGTCAGAAGTAATATAATATCTGGATGGACGGAGACCATTTCTGTCAAGGACTGCACCCATAACATCACCGTCTGAGAAGAGGATAGATGCAGGTCCGTCCCATGGCTCCATCATAGTTGCATAGTACTGATAAAAGTCACGTTTTGCCTGGGAAATGGTGTCATTGTTTGCCCATGGTTCAGGGATTGTGATCATAACTGCAAGCGGAAGTTCCATACCGCTCATTACCAGAAATTCCAGTGTATTGTCAAGCATTGCAGAGTCGGAACCGTTTCTGTTTACAACAGGAAGCACTTTGTGAAGCTGTCCCTCCAGGTATGGAGATTCCATGTTCTCTTCTCTTGCAAGCATCTTATCTGCGTTGCCGCGGATGGTGTTGATCTCACCGTTATGTACCATGAAACGGTTCGGATGTGCTCTCTCCCAGCTTGGATTTGTGTTGGTACTGAAACGGGAGTGTACCATAGCGATAGCAGATTCATAATCCGGGCTCTGGAGGTCTTCGAAGAAAGTACGAAGCTGTCCAACCAGGAACATACCTTTGTAAACGATGGTACGGCTGCTCATGGATACTACGTAAGTGTTGTCATTACTCTGTTCAAACTCACGTCTTGCAATGTAGAGCATACGGTCAAATGGAAGACCTTTTTCCACATCTTCCGGCTTTTTGATAAATGCCTGCATAATACATGGCATACATTCTCTTGCCTTGTGTCCAAGCACTTCCGGGAATACTGGGACTTGACGCCATCCAAGAAGTTCCAGGCCTTCTTTCTCAAGAATGATCTCAAACATCTTCTTTGCCTGTGCGCGTTTGATCTCGTGCTGCGGGAAGAAAAACTGTGCGATGCCATATTCTCTCTCATCGCCAATCTCAAATCCCTCTTTCTTACAGGCTTTCTTGAAAAATTTATGGGAAATCTGGAGAAGGATACCTACACCGTCACCGGTTTTGCCTTCTGCATCCTTACCTGCGCGGTGTTCCAGATGTTCTACGATCTTTAATGCATTTGCAACAGTATCGTGGGTTTTCTTGCCTTTGATATTGACAACTGCTCCGATACCGCAGTTGTCATGCTCAAATTCAGGCCTGTACATACCTTGCTGTTGCTGCTGTTCTCTCACTTCTTTCATAATCTCCTCATCCTTTCTATTTCTGCTGCTGTTCTTCGCTTATTTTCTTATCGACGGCCGCCTGGATGAATCCTCTGAATAAAGGATGTGCATGATTCGGGCGGGATTTGAATTCCGGATGGGCCTGAGTTCCTACATAGAACGGATGCCCTGCGATCTCGATCATCTCTACGATATGGTTATCAGGGGAAGTTCCTACAATATTCATTCCCTTCTCCTGGAGTTCTTTACGGAATGCATTATTTACTTCATAACGATGTCTGTGGCGCTCTTGGATTTCTTTTTTACCAAAAAGTTCATAGGATCTGGAACCTTCTGCAAGAATACATGGATAACTTCCAAGTCTTAAGGTTCCACCGATATCTTCGATATCTTCCTGATCCGGCATTAATGCAATTACCGGATGTTTAGTTTCCGGATTCAATTCAATACTGTTTGCATCTTCGTATCCAAGTACATGACGGGCGAATTCTACAATTGCCATCTGCATTCCCAGACAGATTCCAAGATATGGAATCTTATGTACTCTTGCATACTGTGCTGCCAGGATCATTCCTTCTGTACCTCTGTTTCCGAAACCACCCGGAACCAGAATACCATCTACATTGTGAAGCTGCTGATCCAGATTCTTCTCTGTCAGTTCTTCAGAATCGATCCAGTCAAGCTCTACCTTGGCTCTGCAGGAAATTCCGCCATGTTTCAGTGCCTCTACTACACTGAGATATGCATCATGAAGCTGTGTATATTTTCCTACAATTGCGATCTTTACTGTTTTATTCGGATTTCTCAGACTTTCTACCATTTCCTCCCAGTCACTTAAATCCGGTTTTCTGTTTTCCAGACGGAGACTTGAAAGAACTACATCTGCAAGCTTCTCTCTTTCCATTGCAAGAGGAGCTTCATATAAATATTCCACATCCAGGTTCTGAAGTACATGTGATACAGGTACATTGCAGAATAAAGCGATTTTTTCTTTAATGTCCTCTGTCAGCTCATGTTCACTTCTGCACACCAGTACATCCGGCTGGATTCCCATTCCCTGAAGTTCCTTTACGCTTGCCTGTGTAGGTTTTGTTTTCAGTTCTTCAGATGCCTTTAAATAAGGAATTAATGTTACGTGAATCAGGATTGCATTGTCATGTCCCACATTGAGCTGGAACTGACGAATTGCTTCCAGGAACGGTTGGCTTTCAATATCACCGACTGTTCCTCCCACCTCGATAATGGCAATCTTGTTTTCCTCCGGTGATTTGGCGCGGTAGAAACGGCTCTTGATCTCATTTGTAATATGAGGAATTACCTGTACGGTACCCCCGCCGAAATCCCCGTGACGTTCTTTCTGAAGAACAGACCAGTAAACCTTACCGGTTGTCACATTGGAATTTTTATCAAGACTCTCATCAATGAATCTCTCATAATGTCCCAGATCCAGGTCTGTCTCTGTACCATCGTCTGTTACAAAAACTTCTCCGTGCTGAATCGGGTTCATGGTTCCGGGGTCGATATTGATATAAGGATCAAACTTCTGCATGGTTACCTGGTATCCTCTCGCTTTCAGAAGACGCCCCAGAGATGCAGCTGTGATTCCCTTTCCAAGACCGGAAACAACTCCTCCTGTAACAAATACGTATTTCACTGCCATTTTGATTTCCTCCTCCATCATCCTTTGTTAATAAAAAAGCGTCAGATGCAGCTATCAGAGGGCACTTGACCCATCTGGTATTCTGCATCTGACGCCTTTGTCAGATCATCATATCTTCTATAATAATATGTTCAATTGGCTTTCTTTAAAAATATGCTATACTATAAAACATTTTTTTTCGTTTGTCAATAATGAATTTCCCGTTTTTAAGCAAAAACAAATCAAATAAGTTCCTTCTGATAAACTATGAAGCAGTTATATTTTATGGAATTACTCTGAACACAGTCATAATACAGAAAAAACGAATCTGTAAAAATTCATCTTCCAGACCCGTCTTCTCTGCAATAATTATTCGGTTATAAAAATGCAAAATTTATGCAACTGCAAATTTCTTCAATGTACGATCAAATTCCCGGCTCTCCCCGTGGCAGTCTACTGTCAGTTCTCTGGTCAGATCCAGACTAAGTACACCAAGGATTGATTTGGCATCAATTAAAAATCTGTTGTAATAAACATCAATATCAAAATCACATCTGCTTGCAGCATTCACAAATTCCTGCACCTCTTCAGTTGCATTTAACTTGATTTTACTCTGTGACATCGTGATCACCCTTTCTGAAAACATTCTTTGTTTTTTTCTATCAGACGCCCATATTATGTTCCACATTTCAGAATTTGTCAAGTTTTTAAATTTATCCAATTTTCATAAAGCGCAGGGGTTCTATTGTGCATTTTGTTCGTTTATATATGTTTTCACAGCATTATTTTATACATTATGTATGGCTTCATCCTATATTGGTTTTACCATTATGTGAGATTGATTCCATATATCATCGACAGGTTTCTACATTTTTTATGAATTTTTGCGACTTAACACTTCACAATATCTGCAAACTCCGCATTTGTATAATCCGGAATCTCCATCGGATAATTTCCATCAAAGCATGCCTTACATAAGGGCAGGCCGCCCGCCATTCCTTCCAGATAATCTGTCTGCATGTAGCCAAGCGAATCTGCTCCGATCATTTTACAGATTTCCTCCGTGCTGTGGCTGGCTGCAATGAGCTGATCATTTGACGGCACATCCGTTCCGAAATAGCATGGATGTAAAAATGGCGGTGAACTGATACGTACGTGCACTTCCTTTGCTCCCGCCTCTTTTAACATGTGGATCAGGTTTGCAATGGTTGTTCCACGAACAATAGAATCATCCACCAGAACAATCCTCTTATCTTTTACAACAGATTCCAGCACACTCAGTTTCAGATGAACACTGGACTCACGTTCTTCCTGAGTCGGTTTGATAAATGTTCTTCCAATATAGCTGTTTTTATAGAACGCAAATGCAAACGGGATTCCTGATGCTTCGGAGTATCCCTTTGCAGCAGGGAGTCCGGACTCCGGTACACCTGTTACAAGATCTGCCTCTACAGGATAAGACTTGGCAAGAGATTTACCGCCGCGGATTCTGGCATCATAGACCTTCACCCCATCAATGGTACTGTCAAGTCTTGCAAAATATATATACTCAAACACACAATGCGCGCGTTTTGCAGCAGCAGACGCAAGCTCTTTATTTGACTTCAGTCCGTCTTTTGTGATCGTAAGGATCTCACCCGGCTCAATGTCACGGATAAATTCCGCACTTACAGATGTCAGTGCACAGCTCTCGGAAGCAATAACATAAGCATTTCCTCTTTTACCGAGACACAATGGTTTCAGTCCATATGGATCGCGGACTGCGATCAGTTTTCTCGGGCTCATAACTACCAGACCATATGCACCTTTGATCTTCTTTGCAGTCTTTAGCACTGCCTCTTCTACTGTTTTAGAATGCACACGTTCTCTTGCGATATGGAACGCAATAACCTCTGAATCTGTAGTTGTATGGAAAATCGCTCCATTCTGGATCAGTTCCCATTTCAGTTCCGGTGTATTAACCAGATTTCCGTTATGTGCAAGTGCAAGAGTTCCCTTTACATAAGACAAAACAAGGGGCTGTGCATTCTCTGCAACAGAAGCTCCTGTTGTGGAATATCTTACATGACCAATACCAATATCTCCCTCATATTTACGGACAACATCCTGTCTGAGAACTTCACTTACAAGTCCCAGATCCTTATGAAACTTCACATTTCCACGCTCTCCCTTAGTATCAGAAACTGCAAGTCCGCAGGATTCCTGTCCTCTGTGCTGCAGGGAAGTCAGTCCATAATATATGGACGGAACTACATTGCCGCCATCCAGATCATAAATTCCAAAGACGCCGCACTCTTCTTTTATTCCAGCCATCTGATTTCCTCCGATCGTATTCTCTTGTCTGACTTTAACTTTACTTTCAAAACCCGATGACATTGTTTTCTTATGTTTGACGGGTTCCAAAATCAAATTATAATAATAGAAACAAATTTGTCAACCTATCCTTTTTTTGCCATATCTCAAAAATTTTTTCAAAAAAAGTGCTTGACATCTGTTTGCATTTCGTTTATAGTACAGCACATAAAGCAAAGGCGCTTTGGAAAGATCTACAGAGATCTCATCCAGGGCGCTTTTTTCGTTTTATAAAACTTTCGTTTCATAGAAAATGTTCGATGAGGAATTTTCTATGAGACGAAAACCGCAGGCAGTCACAATGGTGATCTGCAGCGGCACTACACATATTCAGAAAATATTGCAAACCGAAAGGAGAGTACCTATATGGCACAGAATATCCCTGAACTGTACGGCAGCCTGGTCTTCAACGACAAAGTAATGAGAAGTAAACTGCCAAAAGACATGTACAAAGCATTAAAGAAAACAATCGAGAGCGGTACACACCTTGAACTTGATGTTGCCAACTCCGTTGCTGTTGCAATGAAAGAATGGGCTACCGAGAACGGCGCCACTCATTATACTCACTGGTTCCAGCCAATGACAAACGTAACTGCAGAGAAACATGACAGTTTCATTTCTCCTACAGGAGATGGTCAGGTGATCATGGATTTCTCAGGTAAAGAACTTGTAAAAGGTGAGCCGGATGCTTCCAGTTTCCCGTCAGGCGGTCTTCGTGCCACATTCGAGGCAAGAGGATATACAGCATGGGATCCGACATCACCGGCATTCATCAAAGACGGAACTCTTTACATTCCTACAGCATTCTGCTCCTACAGCGGAGAAGCTCTTGATAAAAAGACCCCTCTCCTTCGTTCCATGCAGACACTTGATAAAGAAGCTACAAAACTTCTCCATATAATAGGTAATAAAGATGTCAAACACGTAAATACAACTGTAGGTCCTGAACAGGAATACTTCCTGGTAGACAAGGAATTATACAAGCAGAGAAAAGACCTTGTATTCTGCGGACGTACATTGATCGGTGCTCCTGCTCCTAAGGGTCAGGAAATGGAAGATCATTACTTCGGTGCTCTGAAACCTCGTGTTGCAGCTTATATGCATGACCTGGATGTAGAGCTCTGGAAACTTGGTATTCCTGCCAAAACAAAACATAACGAAGTTGCTCCTGCACAGCACGAGCTGGCTCCTGTATTCGATACAACAAACGTTGCGGTTGACCACAACCAGTTAACAATGGAAGTAATGAAGAAAGTTGCCGACAAGCACGGACTTGTATGCCTTCTTCACGAGAAACCATTTGAGGGAATCAACGGAAGTGGTAAACACAACAACTGGTCTATGATTACAGATACCGGTGTAAATATCCTTGATCCGGGAAAAACACCTGCTGAAAATACACAGTTCCTGATTTTCCTGACAGCTGTTATCAAAGCAGTTGATGAATACGCAGATGTACTTCGTATTTCTGTAGCAAGTGCAGGAAATGATCACCGTCTTGGTGCAAACGAGGCTCCGCCTGCTGTTGTATCCGTATTCCTCGGTGATGAACTGACAGAAGTATTAAAATCTATCGAAAATGACGAATATTTTGCAGGAAGCCGCGCAGTCCAGATGGATATCGGTGCAAAAGTACTTCCACATTTCGTAAAAGACAATACAGACAGAAACCGTACTTCACCATTCGCATTTACAGGTAACAAATTCGAATTCCGTATGCTTGGTTCCGAAGCTTCTGTTGCAAACCCGAACATTATCTTAAACACTGCTGTTGCTGAGTGTGTTCACCAGTTTGCAGAACAGTTAAAGGATGTACCGGAAGACAAGATGGAGGATGCAATCCACGAACTGATCAAGAAGACAATTATTGATCATAAACGTGTTATCTTTAATGGAAACGGTTATACAGACGAATGGATTGAAGAAGCTGAAAAACGTGGTCTCTTTAACCTGAAATCCACACCGGATGCTCTTCCTCAGTGGATCGCAGACAAGAATATTGAACTCTTTACCAAATATCATATCTTCACAAAAGAAGAAATTGAATCCCGTTATGAGATCTGGCTGGAATCCTATTCCAAGATTCTTAACATTGAGTCCAATACTATGGTTGAAATGGTACAGAAGGATTTCCTTCCATCTGTATTCGCATATATCGACAAAGTTGCAGCTACTGCTGTTGCTAAAAAATCAGTTGTTTCAGATGTCAGCACAGCTTCTGAAGGAAAACTGATCAAAGAGCTGTCACAGCTTGCTGATGAGATTTCCACAGGTCTTGAGACCTTAAGGGCAGACACTGCCAAAGCACTTGCTACAGAAGATCCTCTGGCTAATGCAAAAGCAT
The DNA here is from genome assembly GCF_964240315.1 of Blautia sp. Marseille-P2398. Lineage (NCBI taxonomy): Bacteria > Bacillati > Bacillota > Clostridia > Lachnospirales > Lachnospiraceae > Blautia > Blautia sp. Marseille-P2398. Next base: position 170,590 of record NZ_CAXSTD010000007.1, on the reverse strand, counting down.
ACCAGACAGTTGTTCTTTCTGATATGGATGAACTCAGAAAATCTGTAGACGCAGCAGAAACTCTGATCCCGGATGCACTGCTTCCATATCCTACATATGACAAGCTTCTGTTTTCCGTTTAACTAACAGGTAATAACAGGGGAATATCTTTATGAACTCTACTTCATAATTCATTATCGATTTCCTCATCCATTAATCACACGATATTTTGATGTTCCCCTGTTTTACATATAATTTTGATTTTAAGCTGTATTGCATACGGTCGCACGAAATGTCTTTTTTATTACATCAGCTATACAATACAGTATAAATATGGATTTTATATTCGCAAAAGCGCGATGAACTGGTTACATTTCCAGACATTGCGCTTTTTGCATTTTATAAAATATGAGGAAATTTTTATGAGGGAGGAATATTATTATGGAATTTTCCGCAGTAAACACAATATGGGTGCTGGTCGGCGCCGCGCTGGTCTTCTTTATGCAGGCCGGATTCGCAATGGTAGAAACAGGCTTCACACGAGCCAAAAACGCAGGTAACATTATTATGAAAAACCTGATGGACTTCTGTATCGGAACCCCGGTCTTCTGGCTGGTCGGCTTCGGTCTGATGTTCGGTGCAGGTAATGGATTTATCGGAAAGATCGGTGGTATTGCAACAGAAGCACACTATGGTTCAGGAATGCTTCCTGACGGAGTTCCTTTCTGGGCATTCTTAATCTTCCAGACAGTATTCTGTGCAACATCCGCAACAATTGTTTCCGGTGCAATGGCAGAACGTACCAAGTTCCTTTCCTATTGCATCTACAGCCTTATGATCAGTCTTGTTGTATATCCAGTATCCGGACACTGGATCTGGGGCGGTGGATTTATCAGCCAGATGGGATTTCATGATTTCGCAGGTTCCTGTGCAGTACATATGGTAGGTGGTGTGGCAGCTCTGATTGGTGCCATCATCCTTGGACCTCGTATCGGTAAATATACAAAGGGTGGCAAATCAAAAGCTATCCCAGGGCACAACCTTACAGTTGGTGCTTTAGGTGTATTTATCCTCTGGTTCTGCTGGTTCGGATTTAACGGCGCTTCCACAGTCAGCATGGAAGGCGATGCAATTGTAAGTGCAGGTAAAATCTTCGTTACTACTAACCTTGCAGCAGCTGTTGCAACTGTAACTGTTATGATCATCACATGGGTACGTTACAAAAAACCGGATGTTTCCATGTCTCTGAACGGTTCTCTTGCAGGACTTGTAGCAATCACGGCAGGATGTGATACAGTTTCTCCTACATCTGCAGCGATCATCGGTGTTGCTTCCGGTTTTATCGTAGTATTTGGTATTGAATTTATTGACAAAGTCCTGAAAATCGATGACCCTGTTGGTGCTGTCGGTGTTCATGGTTTAAACGGTGCTTTCGGTACTCTTGCAGTTGGTCTTTTCTCCGATGGATCAGGCACAGACTGGAAAGGACTTCTTACAGGTGGCGGCTTCCATGGATTTGGTGTTCAGTTCACAGGTATGATCATCACAATCGCATGGGTTGTTGTTACTATGACAATTATCTTCCAGGTAATCAAACATACAATCGGACTTCGTGTTTCAGCTGAAGAAGAGATCGCAGGTCTTGACTCCAAAGAACATGGTCTTGCAAGTGCTTATGACGGTTTCGCAATGGCTGGCGTTCCGACTCCTATGGGAACTTCCATAAAAGCTCCTGTTGTCACAGCCAGACCTTCTGCTCCTGCTGAATCAGTTCCCGAACTTCCGAAAGAAGGCGTTCATAAACTTACAAAAGTTGTTATCATTACCCGTCAGAATAAGCTTGATGAATTTATGCAGGCAATGAACGAGATCGGTGTTACAGGTATCACTATTACGAACGTTCTCGGATGCGGTGTACAGAAAGGTGCTCCATCCTACTATCGTGGTGTTGAGATGGAAATGAATCTTCTTCCTAAGATCAAGATTGAGATTGTTGTCAGTCTCGTACCTGTACAGAAAGTTATTGAAACTGCCAAGGCAGTCCTCCATACCGGTCAGATTGGTGATGGTAAAGTATTTGTATATGACATTGAAAATGTCGTTAAGATCCGTACAGGCGAAGAAGGTTATCTCGCTCTCCAGGATACAAAATAAATAAGCAATCAATAAATATCCTGCTATAAGGTCAGGAGCCCGGATTTATTCCGGACTCCTTTTTATTGTTCACTACCATTATGCAATCTGGGCAGATTCCAGCGATAATGTGCTGCCAGATACCGAATCAGTATGATTACGAAACAGGCTACCATCATAGCTTCCACATTTCCTACAAAACGATTCATGTACACACATACAACCGCTCCTACAATAGATGCGCATGCATAAATATGCTTTACAAAAATATAAGGCGGTACTCCTGCCATCATATCACGCATCAGGCCTCCCCCTACTCCGGTAATCGTTCCCAGAAATACCAGGAGAAACACATTATCCATATATCCACTGCGAATTCCTGTATTCACTCCCACTACCGTAAAAATTCCTAAACCGATAGAGTCCATCACCAACATGACTCTGTCATAGGTAAGCCGCATATGCCCTTCCAAAAGCTGCCGTTTCCAGTAAAAAGCCAGAAAAACCACACAGGAAGTAATGGTAGCCACCAAGGCATATACCGGATTTGTAAACACATTAGGTGGAATAATCCCCAGCACAATATCCCGGATCATACCTCCGCCTACAGCTGTAACTACACCCAGTACGCTCACACCGAAAATGTCCATATTCCGTTCTACACCTACCATTGCCCCGGAAGCAGCAAAAGCAACCGTACCTGCCATTTCCATAAAAAAAGTTATAATACTCTGATAATCCATATTAACCTCTGACTTTTACATTTTAGTTCATAAATTATATCATTTTTTATAACTTATGTGAAGCAGGATCCTGCTTTTTTAGACATCTTATTTTTTTATTTTCTTCACAGACGCTCCCTTAAACAAAGCTCCGTCTACTGAGAAACGATCAATCAACGTAGTCTTGGGATTCTCAATCAGATCGATCAGCTTCTCCGCAGCTATCCTGCCAATTGCCGCTGTGTCCTGACAAAGGGTGGTGAGCTTTGGCTCCAGAATTTTCGCAATATCAATTCCATCATAACCTGCAATAGAAATATCATCAGACAGCCGCTTCAGTATCGGAAGAACCCTGAACTGCAACATCCTCTGTAATAGATTTTACGCTTTCTTTTGTGTAATAGCCTCTCGTACCTGCTCAACGGACAGCAATGTGGTCTCTGCAATTTTATCAAGATCATGCTCTCCATTTTTCCACATATTCCATGCGATTTTTTTACTTCTGCTTACTTCTGCCTCATCACGTTCTCTATCTACAATTACCTGCATCGTCTTGCACATATCAGCCACTCCTTTCGGTTCCTCTTTAAAATATCTTACTCTCGCAGCTATTTTTGCATTATGCATTTCGTGATAATTAACACAGTTAAAATCATGCATTAGCCAGCCAACCTCATCATCTCCTCTGTAAGAGCCATTTACATATACAATATGTGCTTTATCATTAAACAGTTTCCCTGTTTCCTGTACTGTTCTTTCTATTGTATAAATCGGAAGTCCACCTACCAACACATCATTAGACGTTATAAATATGATATATGTCTCTGGCATCTCTGTATATTTACTTCCTGATGTTGTAAGTCTGGTATCAAATAATGAGCTGTTTAATCTGGCACGTTCTGGTACTGCCCCACTATCATCCTGTTGGACCTCGATATCGTACTGTTTTCCTTCGGAATCATTAGCGTATATATCTAATCTGACAGATCGTCCAAACAAATTTCCAATCGTCAACTGTGTAACAGATTTCGTTACCGTCAGATCATCTCTTTTTAAAATGATCTTCAAGAGTTCCTCAGTACACTCTAAATCACTGGAAAACACCTGTGTCATAAACGTATCATCCATTAACGTAAACTTGTTAATGGCGTCCATGCGTTCTGTATTTTTCTCGTCTAAATTCAACACCTGCATTCATTCACTTTCTTTTCATATTCTTATTATAAATGCTTTCATTATACTTATGCAATAAGATTTTTTCGACAAAACAGTAAGAGAATCATGCATCCTCTTCCAGGTCTTAAATGGTATTTTTTACTTCTGCCATTTCCAACATCATTGTTACTTAACTACTTTTCCTGTAGGTGTTACCCCAATCCGGAGAACATGTGAATACAATTTTCCACCCTTTTTCTGTACCGCTTTGCAATTTCCCACTGCATATATTCCGGATGGATAGTGTGACTTTGAAGTAACCGTAAAAGTATTAGATGCATTATTATATCAGTTCATAGATGTCTGTTTACACTGGCTAGCCATTATATAAGAACAGTCCCCTTAAAACCCACTGTACCATCGTTGCATTGTCACTTTTTCTGTATATTCTCCACTGCTGTCCATACTCTACCCTGCTCACTGTCGAAGCAGCCCTTGTTAAAATTGGCTTTGATTCCCACTCATTAATTTCAGCGGCATATTCTGCGTCTATATTGTCGTCATTAGTGGAAATCAAATTCATGGATTCAATTCCTGCTTCTGATAGTTTTATGTTGTCATCCTGCATAGCAGCTTCAAAATCTGCCTCTAATACTTCGGCCTCACTGTCTGACTGCGTTGAGCCAGTGCTGTTTCCAGAATATGAAGTTTCTAAAAAATCATCCAGTCCCAGACCAATTCCATCTTTCATGGCCGATTCAAAATCTTGCTGTAGTTTTTTATCGCTCACGTCTGCTTGACACTCCGTTGCGAAATCATCATCGCACATTGCTCCTTCATCAAAAGAATATAACTCCGTTGATTCATCCGCATACACATCTGCCGCATGTACAGGCACTTCCAGCATTCCTATCAAAGAAATCATCAGTAAATATAGTGTAGCTTTTTTCATGATTTTGTCATTTCTTTCTCTTCTATTACTGCATATTTTCAGATTTATTAACTGAATTATTGTGTTTTTCCAAATCTTTAACACAAATAATAATTCCTCAATGTCATTTAGTTAAGCCTGCGTGACAATTTAAACAGAGTGTTGTTGAATATTTGAACACACTCTGTTTAGACGACGGCTATACGATAAATAGTACAAATCTTGCATCATCACCGAATATTTCATTTCATCTCCCGTAATGGATGTTCCCATGTATCCCTCTATAAAATCGAAGTATCCATTCGTTCCAGCATTCTTTTCCCAAGTATCTATCGAAGCCTTAATCCTTAGCAGACACATTACCGGAATCTTATAGTATTGTTGCATTTTCTTTAAATCTAACTCATGCTGCCTCCCTCTGGAAATAAGCAGCTCCTTTATTTCACTATTCGTGTATGGATCAAATGCCATAAGCAGGGCAGTTTCAAGCCGTTCATTATCCTCATTGCGAAAGTTTCCCGTGTCAAAACTTTCTCCGGTACATCTTGATTTAATATCAAACAATACAAGGGCAATTGCCTCTTTCATTCTTCTGCTGTTTGAAGCGGGAAACTTTCGATGGATTTTTAACGCATTACTTTCCATCGGCAAAAGAAGCATACTGTAAGTTTCCTCATCACCTTTTCTGATTTTTCCAAACTCTTTTTCCATTTGAGAGTATATTTTTTCAAACTGATATAACTGCATTTTTCTTCTCTCTTCCTTTAGTTTTTATCCTCATTTTTTTCAAAAAACACTTGACAGGATAAGCAATATATGTTGTGTAAGCCTTGAATATAAACACATTTCAAGGAGGCACCCTATGACTCAAAACTTTTTAGCTGACTTAAAAACAACACTCGAAAACTGCATTGCTGAACTGGATGAACTTCATTTCATGTTCTGCCAAAACCCGGAAGCTGATTTCACAGGAAATCGTAAACTTTCTTTCCATGATTATATTCAATTTATGGTTCAAATGCAGAGTAAATCTGTTTCAAATGAAATCCTGGATTTCTTTGAGCATTCACTTGCAGCCCCTGCAAAATCTTCTTTTACCCAGCAGCATTTCAAACTCCAACCGGAAGGATGGAGCTTTCTGTTCCATATTTTTGTGGAACAGTGCAGGGAACTTTCTGATCAGCCCTATCACGGCTATCGCCTTTTAGCATGTGATGGTTCCGATGTCAATATAGCACGAGACCCAGAGGATGAAAGAACTTTTATCCATGAAGGCGAAAAGGGTTACAATGCGATTCACGTCAATGCTCTTTACGATATCATGAACCATACTTACTGTGATTTTCTGGTTCAGGGAAAAAAGAAGCTTCATGAACGTGCTGCACTGAATACCATAACTGACCGTTATCCCGATTCTGTGCCGGCAATTTTAATGGCAGACCGGGGATATGAAAGCTTCAATGTCTTTGCTCATCTTATTCAAAAGAATATGAAATTCATTATTCGCATGAAAGACATCAACAGTAACGGCATTCTTTCCGCTTATGATCTACCTGACAGTCAGTTCGATACCCATATAAAAACCACTCTTACCAGACGCCATACAAAAGAAACTCTTGGGGATCCCAATACGTATACCATTCTTCAGCAGACTACCGATCTGGATTTCCTGGATGAAAACTGTACATATTATGATATCGAATTCCGTATTGTTCGTATTCTTCTTGATAATGGGACCTACATCTGCATTGCCACAAATCTTTCGGAAGAAGACTTCCCCTTAGAAGAGATTAAAAAGCTTTACAGAATGCGCTGGAGCGAGGAAACAAGCTTTCGTGAGCTGAAATACACCATAGGTCTTGTTAACTGGCATAGCAGCAAGTATGACGGGATCCTTCAGGAACTCAATGCCCGGATGATACTATATAACTTCTGCGAATTTGTGACAGCTCAGGCCGTTGTGAGAACACGAGATAACACAAAGCATATCTACAAAATAAATTTCGCCACCGCAGTCAACATATGCAGAGCATATTTAAAACATAGCAGTGACGAAATTGAGACCATGCTTCTCATACAAAAGCACCTGACACCAGTCAGGAGCAACCGTAAATATCCTATCCGCCTCCGTCCAAAGAGAAATAGGGATTTCATGTATCGAGCGGCTTAAATATCATCACTATTATACTTCTTTTTCAGACAGATATGCAATCTGTCTTTTTGGTATACGAAATTGTATTTTATGTTCTTCACAGGTAGTCATCTGGGGGGGGCAGACAGGACTTCCCATTGAACATAATATTTCTTAACTGAACCATGTTTTCTAAAGTCAAATAACGTGATATACTGTTTTTATCAGACGAAATGCTTATCTAAATGACATTGATAAAAATATATGTATGATAAATTTATACATATCTTTTTCAGTTTCCTTTTATTCCGCAGCAGATTCTGCTTAATTGCCCCTTCTGACATCTTATGTCTGGCGGCAATATTTTTAATGGATTCCATTACCCAATATCTCTGGACAAAATATCCCTGTCCCTGTCAGATAAACCGCCCAGGAAACGATTGATGATTTCTATCAGTTCCTCAGCTTCCATATGTTCATCTAAAATATGCGTTCTAGCGGTATTTAAACTTTCTACCTCTTCCGTTATGTTTGCAATATGCATATCCATCCGTTTTGCCGCATGCTTTTTTCTTAACATATCAATTGCGAATCCTCTTGTAATTTTTCCTAAGAAAGCTACCAGTTTTGGCGGCCTTTGGGGTGGGATATACCGCCATGCCGCAAACCATGTATCATTTACACACTCCTCGGAATCTTCCCTATTCATAAGAATCTTCCACGCAATAGAATAACAAGTGGAATTATACTTTTTATCAACTAATTGTATTGCATTTTCATCTCTTCTCCAGAACAAGTCTATAATATAAGTATCTTCCATACAGCTTTCTCCGATTTCGTACTTTCAAACATCCTGTGCAAATATCATAACAAAAAAGGCTCTCATAATAAACATCGTATTTCTTATGCTTTGGTTACGCTTTCTCTTCAAATTTCTGTTTCATGCTCTTATCTTCATCTACAATTCGTAGTATTCCCCCAATGGTGCAGAAACTTATTTTCGTTCTATATTCAAAAATTTCTGCCAAAGTGAGCTGTTTATATGTTATCATGTAGGTATATCTCCTTTAGGTGGATTGGTTAATTAGTTTCTAGTCAATTCTATTTTACCATAAACCTTGAGGAGATATTTTATTTTAACGACAAAAAACACCGTATTTATGCAGTGTTTGGCGTTTCGCAAACGCCTATACGTATTCACTAAATGAAAGGAGACAAATATATGCAAGCAAAATCAAAAAACCTAATTATTGGGTGCATTGCTACAATGGCCATCGTTGCAACTATTTCAACTGTGCATGGACATGTCTGTTTGGATAAACCCTTCACTTCTCATGAACATACCTGGGAAATTATTGAAATCAAAGAGGGAAAGGAATATATTTCTTGTCCGTGCGGCTGTATGGAAACACGAGATCACAATCACAAGTGAAATATCGCACGCATTGAAGGGAATACTCTATTTTTTGTTGTGACTGTGGATGCAATGAGAGTTGTGACCTTAGTATGTTTGAGGAAGTGTCAGTTTGACACTTCTCAGGCTTACTGAAGTGGAAACCCTCGGTATGAGGACAGCCTATTTTGCTGTACTACATAGACGGTTCCGTGATATAGTGTTTCAGCCTAACCCCGGTATCCCTGCAGATTGTCGCATGTTTTCAGTTTCCTATTATGTAATCAATCCGTCTTTTTTGTCCGTTCTGTTTTTTCTTCTGCTGTCTGGCAGCTCTCTTTCTGTTTTTCAGGTTTTGTGAAGTCAACTTTACAGAATTTACTTTTCTCTTTCTCAAACCAATTTAAACTTTTCTAAACAAGGGGCCGTTGTCTGTTTCTTTTTATTTTACCCTGATTCTTCTTCCCCAGGATACCCAGTCTCCGTAAGCTTTCCTTCCGTTAATTTTGGCCCATGGGCGGACTCTCAGAGTATAGGTTCCGGGCTTCACGCCTGTAATCCTTGTATAGGTTGTCCGATTGTTCCGTTTATATACGGTGGTTCCGCCTGTAGATCTCAGTTCCATATCTGCTCTTGCAAATCCTTTTGGTACGCCAACTGTTACAGACACAGCTCCTTTACTTGTTTTTACAGTTTTAATCTTCACCCTCTCTGTGGGAATTCCGTTCTTTACTACTACTTTTACTGGATAACTCCATGCCCCAAACCTTTTCCCGGACACATTTCCATCATAATAATCCCTGTTGTACGCATGGATTCCCAGATAATACGTGCCGTTTTTTACATTTGTGAAGGTGATGGTCTTTGCATCCTGATTCTTCGCCACCTTCACATAATTCTCAGGTCTGTCAACCCAGCTTTTCTTTGTCAGAACCGCATCGAAACCTTCGCTGTTTGCGCAGTCATAAGCCGCTGCCTTAATAGTTGACCCCTGTACTTTCACATCTTTTATCGTTGCTCCTTCCGGATAAGGCGGTGCAATATGAGGACAATTCTGGGAAATTATATAAGATAATTCTATTCCTCCTGTGATGGAAACCTTAAAAATATCAGTAGCTACCTGTTCTTCCTTTTTCGGACGAAGATAAACCGTTGTACCTTCTCCGGGCATAATAACCCCCGTTTCATAATCATCAAGGTACGCCCAGAAATGTTCCGTATTCTCAAAATCAACCGTAACAGGATTTTTTCCATTGTTATATATCCATATACTGCGTTTTGGACACATAAACATATCCGGATCCGGATCTGTATTATCCCACCAGTCGTATTCTTCAGGGGTAATTGTGAGAAATCTCGTACCGCTATTCGGTCTGCAGTTCACCTCATAATCCTGATCAGATGCGCCGCGAATAAGAACCCGTATCCTACACTTCGCCTGAATGCCTTCTTCTGTTTCCATGACAAAGGTTTCTTCATGAATTCCCGGAGAAAGATTTTTCTTTACATAAATATCCGCTGCAACAGCTTCTCCGGGCTTAACCTTATTCCCAACTTCCATTGGAAACCTTCCCTGAAACGGATAATCAAACGGCTCAAGTGTAAAATCATTCAATTCTGAGATAGATTTGATATGCCAAGCCTCTGTGCCTGTATTTTTTATCTCCAGCCTTTCCCACCCCCAACCACTGCCGTTTACTCCAGTCTGTCCCAAATCAAGGATTTCACTAGAAACTGTCGCCTCATATTTCTCATATCTCATTTCACTGTCTGAATCCACAGTATCCTCGAAAATAGCTGAAGCTTCCGATACATCGCCTTCCTGCTCTGTGGTTTCCGAAATAAATGTTTCCTCTCCAGCAGAAAAATCGGCTGCCAATACCGGCTGACCGGTAACGATCACAGCAGAAAGAAACAGCGATAAAAATGTTTTGCCTCTCCTTCTCATAATACTTTGCCTTCTTTCCATCATTATACCTCGTTATCATGTTACGTTTATGTTAACATATTGTATCATATATGTAATATTTTTTCAACAATCTTTTTTATTTAACATATTTAACTATGCAGAAAAAGCGGCTTGAAAAGCCGCTTTTTTCTACCTTTGCAGGAACCCAATCTCTGTAAAGATAAGTTTCGTTATTTAAATTCAATGGAAGAAAATCTGTAGATGTAGATTTCTTTTGCATTGTGCGTTTTATTCCAAGCTTCAATAAGCAGTTTTCGTGTTTCATCATGCAACATAATAATCACCTCTTGACTCTATCATAGACCTGTTGTCAAGAATGTGCAGTATTTTTTGGGAGTGCTATAAGAAACATCCTGAATTTACAGACCGTTACCGTCGCATCAAAGCACGCCGTGGTCACAAGAAAGCCGTCATTGCTGCCGTATGATCCTGACCGCTATCTGGCACATACTCACAGATTTAAAGCCATATACACCGGAAGGTTTTCTTGACTCCCGTCCTGTGAATAAAGAAAAAGTGTTAACTACTTCACAGGCACTTAATCTGCTTAAGCAAAGAGGTTATTTTATCAAAGACGATCCTTTGTCAGTTTCCTGATTAGGTGTTGCGTTTATATTCAATTTTTCAGCCACCTAAAGATGGCTTATTTGTGATGTCAAAATTTATTCTCTATCCACTATCCCTTTGTTTCAAACTTTCAGTTTCCTATTATGTAATCAGTCCGTCTTTTTTGTCCGTTCTGTTTTTTTCTTCTGCTGTCTGGTAGCTCTCTTTCTGTTTTTCAGGTTTTGTAAAGTCAACTTTACAGAATTTACTTTTCTCTTTCTCAAACCAATTTAAACTTTTCTAAACAAGGGGCAGTTGCCTGTTTCTTTTTATTTTACCCTGATTCTTCTTCCCCAGGATACCCAGTCTCCGTAAGCTTTCCTTCCGTTAGTTTTGGCCCATGGGCGGACTCTCAGAGTATAGGTTCCGGGCTTCACGCCTGTAATCCTTGTATAGGTTGTCCGATTGTTCCGTTTATATACGGTGGTTCCGCCTGTAGATCTCAGTTCCATATCTGCTCTTGCAAATCCTTTTGGTACGCCAACTGTTACAGCCACAGCTCCTTTACTTGTTTTTACAGTTTTAATCTTCACCCTCTCTGTGGGAATTCCGTTCTTTACTACTACTTTTACTGGATAACTCCATGCCCCAAACCTTTTCCCGGACACATTTCCATCATAATAATCCCTGTTGTACGCATGGATTCCCAGATAATACGTGCCGTTTTTTACATTTGTGAAGGTGATGGTCTTTGCATCCTGATTCTTCGCCACCTTCACATAATTCTCAGGTCTGTCAACCCAGCTTTTCTTTGTCAGAACCGCATCGAAACCTTCGCTGTTTGCGCAGTCATAAGCCACTGCCTTAATAGTTGACCCCTGTACTTTCACATCTTTTATCGTTGCTCCTTCCGGATAAGGCGGTGCAATATGAGGACAATTCTGGGAAATTATATAAGATAATTCTATTCCTCCTGTGATGGAAACCTTAAAAATATCAGTAGCTACCTGTTCTTCTGCTTTCGGAAAAACCTGAATTATCGTATTTTCCCCCGGCATAACAACTCCCGTGTCTTCGTCAATATAGAACCATGCCCTGAAATGTTCCGTATCCTCAAAATCAACTGTGACAGGTTTTTGCCCATTGTTGCATATTGTAATCAACCGTGATGGGCACATCAACATATCCGGCTCTGGTTCTACATCATCCCATGAATCGTACTCTTCCTGAGTAATTGTGAGAAATCTCGTACCACTATTTGGTACACAGTTAACCTCGTAATCCTCCTCTGATTCCCCACGAACGAGAACCCGTATCCTGCACTCTGCCTGAATTCCTTCTTCTGTTTCCATGACAAAAGTTTCTTCATGAATCCCCTGAGAAAGATTTGGCTTTACATAAATATCCACTGCAACAGCTTCTCCGGGCTTAACCTTATTCCCAACTTTCATCGGAAGTCTTCCCTCATATAATAATGGATGCTCTAAATGTTCAAGTCTAAAATCATTCAATTCTGAAATGGATTTGATCTGCCAGCTCTCTGTACCTGTATTTTTTATCTCTAGCCTTTCCCAACCGCCGCCGTTTACTCCAGCCTGTCCCAAATCAAGGATTTCACTAGAAACTGTCGCCTCATATTTCTCATATCTCATTTCACTGTCTGAATCCACAGTATCCTCGAAAATAGCTGAAGCTTCCGATACATCGCCTTCCTGCTCTGTGGTTTCCGAAATAAATGTTTCCTCTCCAGCAGAAAAATCGGCTGCCAATACCGGCTGACCGGTAACGATCACAGCAGAAAGAAACAGCGATAAAAATGTTTTGCCTCTCCTTCTCATAATACTTTGCCTTCTTTCCATCATTATACCTCGTTATCATGTTACGTTTATGTTAACAATTGTATCATATATGTAATATTTTTTCAACAATCTTTTTTTATTTAACATATTTAACTATGCAGAAAAAGCGGCTTGAAAAGCCGCTTTTTTCTACCTTTGCAGGAACCCAATCTCTGTGAAGATAAGTTTCGTTATTTAAATTCAATGGAAGAAAATCTGTAGATGTAGTCTTCCCCCGGATGTTTACCATTATCGCCCGCAATCGGACTGTTCGCATTAACCGACACAATCATATTGTTTGTATTTCTGTCAATCGCTACGGATTCCATTTCAAAACTAAAGAACTTTGATTCATCCAGTTCATTGTTAAAGGCAAAATCCGGAATTAAAACAGGATATTTCTTGCCATCTTTAAATTTCATTGTTTTAGTTCTGCTCATATCAATGTGTAGTACCCTGCTTCCACTGGTTTGCACATCACCATTAGGAAAATATTCCAGTTTTTTCGTCGTAACAATAAATAATCCGTATTTGTCACTGTAATTGATTCCCTGAAGCACTTCATAACCGGTATTCATAAAATATTTTGTTTGATCAACCACAACTTTTCCTGCTGAGAAGTGTACAATACACAGTTTATATATTTTTTTATCTTCTTCACCCTCTGCACCGGTTTCGGTAAGAAGAATAAACTGATTGCCTTTGTAATGGCTGATTGCGTTTGTCCGGTTTTCCCAGGTATACCTATTATAGGGCCATTCTTCAGATGTACTGCCCATAGTAAGCTTCACAACCGAATATTCACCTTTTCCATTAGGTTCCGCACAGGTAACATACAATTCATGATTGTATATATCCATTCCATTGGCATGATACAGACATCTTTTCTCTCCCGGTACTACCTTATTAGCCAGTCTTTTTACGCCCTTCGTACTGCTTGTGTAATCCTCAAATTCCCAAATGGCTGCTGCGCACTTACTCGGTTCTTTATATTCTCCATTTGTACCGGCTTTTATACCATACAACTTTTGAGTTCTGTCATCCCCATCAAATGCTAACGCGCCAAAATTTGTCGTTTTAATATTTCCTATTTCCTTATTGTCTACTTTCATTCCCTTGGCAAGAGCGCAGTTAAAACTATAAGTACCTTTTTCATAAGTAATTCCATTCAGGACAGAAAAACGGTCCTCTGCTTTCCCGGTTCCTGTAATTACATTTGCAGCCAGTACAAGATGACCTGCTTTCATACAAATAGATTCCAGATTATACTGCTTATACCCTTTCATCTCAACATTAATAACTCCGTCTGGAATATATGAATTCACATTACTTCTGTAATCCACATGTACAATTCTGTTTCTTCCGGCAGACAATTCATCATTTGTCAGAATAAACAGACCGTAGTCTAAATGGTAATAAATATCCTGGATACGGCTTGTATATCCATATCCTCTGTTTGTAACCTTAAATTCATGAACTACTTCATAACTATTAGAACTCTCCAATCTCAGTTTTTTTACAATCAGAGTATCGTTATCTGCATCGTTGGAGCCTCGTGCAAGAATGAAAAATTCATTTGCCGCACCTGTATGTGCAATTCCAAGCGCTCCATACTGAAATTCACTTACAATATCAAACTCCTTAATAACATTACCGGCAGTATCCATTTTTACAATCTTTGTAGTATTTCCATATCCCGCTGTATCTTCAGCAAGCATAAATAATTCTGTGCCGATTTTGCTAAGCCCTAATGCAAAATATCCCAAACCGGTTTTAACTGCCACAGCCTGTGCATCTGCGTTTGAATAATCCGGTGTTTTATATAAGGTTGTTACCTTTCCGCTTGTTTTCACACTGTACATAGTGTCTCCGCTGATTGTAATTCCCGCTACATTCGTCGCAGCTCCTGCATCCACAATTTTTGCTCCTGCTGTAGGTGTCGCTGAAATAACAAGTGTTTTTCCATTAAATGTTCCTGGCATATAAAATATCCTCCTTCTGTTTTTTGCAGACCCTTATAGTTTTATTGGTCTGTTTCATAAGCGCTTACATAAAATAAAAACCCGTTTTCTCTATTTTCGGAAACTACTTTTTATATTTTTTTATTGATTTCTTTTGTATCTGCCATAATGTACTCTTTTACCTCTGTAATATCCCTCTCGATAACACTTAATACATTAAATTTTTCTGTTAATGCTGACAGTAATTCCTGATACTGTTTTTCCCGCTCTTCCTGTCTTGCCGAAAATCTTTCATTTGATTTCACAATGTAGATCAAAAGAAATACTGCCAATACTGCCCATATCCCTTGAGATAATGCAGCATCCGCTGGGCGTTTTAACAAGGTCGTTGCCGCACTGCACCTTCGTTCCGAACATCGGCCGCACGATCCCCGAACAACATTCATTACGATGGCGAAAAAAGCGGGCGTAGATGAGTACGTTGTGAAACGTCTTGCCGGTCACAAGATCACAGACGTAACCGAGGCGGTCTATACAATCCGTGATATTGAGTGACTCAGAGATGAGATAGAAAAAATGCCGTAACCCTTGTGGTTGCGGCATTTCTTTTCCTGTGATCGGCTCTTCTTTTTGTTTCCTTCGCTCTGTTGCCTACTTGTTACCTACCTGTTTGCCTATGTTGTCATTTTCAAGGCTTCTCACCGTGTCTCAAATTACTTTCTCATTTTTTGATCTAAACTAAGAAAAGTACCGCAGCCCTTGGAACTACGGTACTTTCTAGGTTTGTTGACTCTTTGATTAAAAAGGTTTGATTAGAACTTTCCAGCCTTAGCAGCTTCCTCAATGGAAACAGCTACTGCAACTGTCATACCAACCATCGGGTTGTTACCAGCGCCGATGAGACCCATCATCTCTACGTGAGCCGGTACAGAAGAAGAACCAGCGAACTGTGCATCAGAGTGCATACGTCCTAATGTATCTGTCATACCGTAGGAAGCTGGACCTGCTGCCATGTTGTCCGGGTGAAGTGTACGTCCTGTACCACCACCGGAAGCAACTGAGAAGTATTTCTTACCTGCTTCAAGACGTTCTTTCTTGTATGTACCTGCAACCGGATGCTGGAAACGTGTCGGGTTTGTGGAGTTACCTGTGATAGAAACGTCAACGTCTTCTTTCCACATGATAGCAACACCTTCCGGAACGCTGTTAGCGCCGTAGCAGTTAACTTTTGCACGAAGTCCTTCAGAGTATGCTTTTCTGAATACTTCTTTAACTTCGTTCTTGTATGGATCGTATTCTGTCTCTACATATGTAAAGCCGTTGATACGGGAAATGATCTGAGCAGCATCTTTTCCAAGACCGTTCAGGATAACACGTAATGGTTTCTGACGAACTTTGTTAGCTTTCTCAGCGATACCGATAGCACCTTCAGCTGCTGCGAAGGACTCATGTCCAGCCAGGAAGCAGAAGCACTCTGTTTCTTCTTCAAGAAGCATCTTGCCAAGGTTACCATGTCCAAGACCTACTTTACGTGTATCAGCAACGGATCCAGGAATACAGAATGCCTGAAGACCTTCTCCGATAGCTGCTGCTGCGTCTGCTGCTTTCTTACATCCTTTTTTGATTGCGATTGCAGCACCTACTGTATATGCCCAGCAAGCGTTCTCGAAACAGATCGGCTGAATGCCTTTGATCTGATCGTATACATTAAGACCTGCGTCTTTTGTGATTTTCTCAGCTTCTTCAATAGAAGCAATGCCATAGCTGTTTAAAACAGAATTGATCTTGTCAATTCGTCTCTCATATGATTCAAATAAAGCCATTTCCTGTTACCTCCTAAATTATTCTTTTCTTGGGTCGATAATTTTAACAGCGTCTGCAACACGGCCGTACTGACCTTTTGCTTTTTCCCATGCAGTATTCGGGTCATCGCCTTTTTTGATGAAATCAGTCATTTTTCCAAGGCTTACGAACTGATATCCGATGATCTCATCATCTGCATCAAGAGCAATACCTGTTACATAACCTTCTGCCATTTCAAGGTAACGAGGTCCTTTTTTCAGAGTTCCATACATTGTACCAACCTGAGAACGAAGTCCTTTACCAAGGTCTTCAAGTCCAGCACCTACTGGAAGTCCTTCTTCTGAGAATGCAGACTGTGTACGTCCATAAACGATCTGAAGGAAGAGTTCTCTCATAGCTGTATTAATCGCATCACAAACTAAGTCAGTGTTCAGTGCCTCCATAACTGTAAGTCCCGGAAGAATCTCGGAAGCCATAGCTGCAGAGTGAGTCATACCTGAACATCCGATAGTCTCAACCAGTGCTTCCTGGATGATACCCTCTTTAACATTTAATGTAAGCTTGCAGGCACCCTGCTGTGGTGCACACCAGCCAACACCGTGTGTAAGACCGGAAATATCTTTGACTTCTTTTGCCTGTACCCATTTAGCTTCTTCTGGGATTGGAGCGGCGCCATGATGAACGCCCTGTGCAACTGGGCACATTTCTTCTACTTCGCGTGAATAAATCATTGTAAAACTCCTTTCAAGTATAGATTAACTTCATGTTGTTATACTCGCCGCTGTACAGAACTGCTGAATGAACTGCACAGGGTAAAACTCTGATGTCTGCTGAATGACTTCAGAGGAGTATGCCTAACAACCTAGTGTTATTTTCTCACAAAAGTGCTGATTCGTCCAGTCATAAATTGTAAAATTTTTAACCATCTTTGATTTTTTTGTGGTAAAATAGTTCTAATTTCTATTAATGAAGGGATTTCTATTATGACAACAAAGTTACCTGCTTCCTTTCTCCCTGCAAAATTTCAGGTTCTGAGCGGGAGCACTTTAAAATTAATCGCTATCATCCTGATGCTGATCGACCATACCGGCTTAATGATCCTGTATAATTATCCTGCCACAACTGCAACCCTTTTCAGTTTCGGCGGCGTGGATTACAGCTGGTATCGGATTTTCCGGGATATCGGCAGGGCCGCTTTTCCAATTTTCTGTTTTCTGTTAGTGGAAGGATTTCTGCATACACATAACCGTAAGAAATATGGCCTGAATCTGTTTCTATTTGCATGTATCTCTGAGATTCCATGGAACTTCATGTTTACCAACACCTGGAGATATGAAAAACAGAATGTATTTTTCACCCTGTTTCTGGGATACCTGGCATTCTGTGCCCTGGAATACTTCTGGGATAATCAGAAAATGCAGCTTGTCTGCGTGCTGGCACTGCTGACTGTCTCTGTGTTTCTGAAGGCAGATTACGGATGGCGGGGATTTGTATTCCTGCTGATCATGTACTGGTTCCGCAACGATAAAACCGCCCAGGCGATCATCGGAAGCTGCTGGCTTTACTATGAATGGAAAGCCTGCTTTGCTTTTCTTTCCATTAATATGTACAATGGTGAACGTGGATTTGTAAAAGGAAAATTTCTGAAATATGTTTTTTACTGGTTTTATCCGGTGCACATTATCATTCTGGTAATCCTGAGAAAACTTTTATTTCATATGTAATATCAGGTACAACAAATATCTTCTATATCAGACAGACATAAAAATATAAAAGGGCAGGCTGTATGACTGAAATAATATCCTTCATACAACCTGCCTCTTCTATCCTTTGAATTATCTTCTAAAAATACCTTGTCAAACGGATATTCGCAATCCCCTTCGCTACTTGATTCGGTTAAATCATTTCTTTTCTGCAACTTCTGTTTTTGACTTATAAATGTGATTTGCAGGTACGCAGCCTCTTACTGAGGAAAGTGGATAAATATTGCAGCAGCGTCCGATCACAGTTCCGGGATTTAATACAGAACCGCAGCCCACTTCTACGTTATCTCCAAGCATTGCGCCGAATTTCTTCAGACCTGTTTCAATCTTCTCGTCACCGTCTTTTACAACTACCAGTTTCTTGTCAGATTTTACATTGGAACAGATGGAACCTGCACCCATATGGGATTTGTAGCCGAGAACTGCATCGCCTACATAATTGTAGTGCGGAACCTGTACCTTGTTGAAAAGTACCGCATTCTTTAATTCCGTAGAATTACCTACTACTGCACCCTCACCTATAATTGCTTTTCCGCGTATAAATGCACAGTGGCGTACTTCTGCTTCTTTACCTATGATGACCGGACCGTTGATGCAGGCTGTAGGTGCCACTTTGGCACTCTTGGCGATCCATACATCTTCTGACGGGTGGTCGTATTCTTCTTCACTTAAGGTCTGTCCCAGTTTCAGAATGAAATCTCCGATCTCCGGTAATACTTCCCATGGATATGTTTTTCCTTCAAATAAATCCTTTGCGATTGTTTCGTTCAGATCCAGAAGGTTTGCAATTGTAAAATCTTTTAACATAATATTTTCCTCTTTTCTCTCGCTATGATGACATGTTTTCTTTTATCTGTCACAAATGCATACTACTTTGAAGCAGACGGCTTTCTGCAGGTACGTGATCGTCCCGTTGCGGACGTTGATCTGCCCGTTGTTTTCGCACTGTTTTTTTCAGATGAATCCTTATAATTCACTGCTGCAGCATCAAAGAACTGTCTCAGATATGGCTGGATATTGCTGTCCTCCACTTGTCTGGTGCGAAGGCGCACAAAATGCTCCAACTTGTCCATATATTCCTGTTCTGTAATACTGCCCTCTGCCACATAATTGAGTCCTTTTTCCCAGCTTGCAGTCAGTTCCGGGTTCAGAAGCTGTCTGATGGAACAGTTTACCACATCAAAGATCATCTCTCCAAGAAGTGTTGGAGTGATCACCTGGGTTTTCTTATTGAGTGCCAGATATTTAATATTGCACAGTTTCTTAAGAATTTCCGCTCTGGTGGCACTGGTTCCGATTCCGCAGCTTTTAATCTGGGCACGAAGCTCTTCGTCCTCGATCAACTGACCTGCATTCTCCATTGCAAGAATCATAGAACCGGAATTATAACGCTTTGGCGGCGATGTCTCGCCCTCTTTGATACTCAGGCTGTCCACAGAGAGTATATCACCTTTTTTCAGGTTCTGCAATGCGGCAAGAAGTCTGGTATCACATGCCATATCCTCAGCCGAATCATCAGCTTTGTTCCCGCCGTTTTTTCCTGTATCCGAATCTTCCTCTTCACTTCCCTCATTACCGGCTGCGCCGGCTCTGTTTCCACCACTCATGGCATCTGCTGCTTTTCGCTTCGCAAAAGAATTTGTAGCAACTTTTAAGTATCCTTCTTCCAACAGTACTTTAAACGAGGAGAAGAAACTCTCACCCTGCATCTTTGTCACAAGACTGATCTTCTGATATACTGCAGGAGGATAAAAAATACATACAAACCTTCTGACAATGGTCTCATATACACGCTGCGCAGTAAGAGAAACACTTCTCAATGCGTTTAAGCCCTGGCCTGTGGGTACGATTGCATAATGGTCTGTGATCTGCTTATCATTAACATATCTGGTCTTTGCCAGATTTTTGTAATTTCCCTGTTCAATAATGTGCTGTGCGATTTCCGCTGTATGTTCATAATTACGCAGACCGGAAATATTCTTATAAATTTCCTTCGCAGCCGCAGTAGACAATACACGGGCATCTGTTCTGGGATAAGTGACCAGTTTCTTTTCATACAGTTCCTGTACGATTTTTAATGTCTCATCCGGGCTGATCTTGAACAGCTTGGAGCACACATTCTGAAGCTCCGCCAGGTTAAATAAAAGCGGCGGATTCCTGTTCTCTTTTTTCCGCTCGATTTTCTCTACTGTACATTGCAGCGGCTGACTCGCAGACAGCTCCTGTATCAATTTTTCAGCATAGGCTTTCTCTTTAAATCCGTTTTCTTTATACAGATAAGGAGTCTGGAAATATCTG
The DNA here is from genome assembly GCF_964240315.1 of Blautia sp. Marseille-P2398. Classification (NCBI taxonomy): domain Bacteria; kingdom Bacillati; phylum Bacillota; class Clostridia; order Lachnospirales; family Lachnospiraceae; genus Blautia; species Blautia sp. Marseille-P2398. Next base: position 149,968 of record NZ_CAXSTD010000007.1, on the reverse strand, counting down.
CTGCCTTCCACAGCTCTCCACTCTCCCTCAAAGTTTTCTCCCTCAAGGGCAATGCTGCTGAGTACGCGGTAAAACGGAGTTTTCACAAATACACGAATCTCGCGCTCTCTTCGCACTACCATTCCAAGTACACAGGTCATAACCCGTCCTACGGAAATGGCCTGATATTTCGTATTTAAATAATTTGACACACTGTTTCCATAACGCAGTGTCAGTACACGGGAAAAATTAATTCCCATGAGATAGTCCTCTTTCGCCCGAAGATAGGCTGAAGCAGAAAGATTGTCATATGCTGACAGATCTTTTGCCTCTCTGATTCCTCTCATAATTTCTTCTTCTGTCTGAGAGTCGATCCAGACTCTCTTTTCTTTTTTTCCACGAACACCTGCCATCTGTGCCACCAGACGGTAGATGTATTCTCCCTCCCGTCCGGAGTCAGTGCACACATAGATGGTGTCCACATCCTCACGGTTAAGCAGTCCTTTGACAATCTCAAACTGCTTCTGCACTCCGGGGATCACTTCATATTTAAATTCGCGCGGCAAAAAAGGCAGGGTATCTAAACTCCACCTTTTATATTTGATATCATATTTTTCCGGGTAGCTCATGGTGACCAGGTGTCCCACACACCAGGTCACCACACTGTCCTGAGATTCCAGATAGCCATCCCGTCTTTGTCCGTTGATCTTCAAAGCTTTTGCGAATTCCTGTGCCACACTGGGCTTTTCGGCTATGTATAAAGCTTTTGACATATTATTTATCTGCACTCATCTTTCTGAGCGGCCATGCCAGCAACAGGGCACCGCCCACCATATTTCCTAAAGTTACTACTACCATGCTCTTTAACATGGCTCCAAGGGATAATCCAGGTACCAGGCAGTATGCTGTAACAAAGATTCCCATATTTGCGATGCAGTGCTCAAATCCACTTACAACGAATCCTGAGATACACATAACGATCATCAGGAATCTTCCTGCATCACTCTTTAATTTCATGCCACAGAGCACACCAAGACAGACGAAGAAGTTACAGAGCACTGCTCTGAAGAACATCTGTCCGAGCGGAATACTCAGCTTGTTTCCGATAAATCCTGCAAAATAATCTGCTGTTCCGGATGCTCCGGCCCATACAAACAGCAATGCTAAAATTGCACATCCGACAAAGTTTCCAAGGTAGCTTACTCCCCATACCTTACCGGCCTCTTTCCAACTTACCTGTTTATCATAGGCTCCGAACGCCATTACCATATTATTTCCTGTAAAAAGCTCGCCGCCTACAAAGCTGATCAGGAGTACTGCAATGGAGAATACTAATGCCCCCATAAATTTTCCCCATTCAGGCATGGTCTTGGAGAATACGTTTCCAACTACATTACTGTAGATCATGGCCACATCAATAAAAAATCCCGCCATGACCGCACGTATAAAGTACTTGAAAAAGTTGGTATTCACCAGGTTACTCTTGGCTTTCGCCGCGTTTGACACTTTCTGTACATCTTCGTAATTCATAACTACACCTCCGCAATGTATTTTATTGAGAACATTATATCACCTGAATATCTGTTTCACAACCGAAATCGTCAAACAATTCAAGAATATTCATCAGATTTGTAATTATGTTCCATTATATTCGAAGATTTTTATAGCAATTCCATAAACTAATGCATTCAAGACAGTTCGGCAGAGCGCAAAAGACAAGAAAGATCTCCGCAGGCGTGCAGAGCATGTCTGAAAGTAAAGCTGATTTTTTTATTCAAATACAACTGCTTTATCCTGCAATTCTGTTACATATCCGATAACACCGCCGAAGATATCCATACCTGCAAGTTCTTCTGCAAGAACATCGGCTTCTTCTGCCGGTACTGCAAGCAGAAGTCCGCCGGATGTCTGCGGATCGAATACCAGATCCTCCATCCAGAGTTCCTTAATCTCGCTTCGTACTTCATCGCCTGCGAAGTCACGATTTCTGTATGCACCTTCAGGAATCAGCCCCATCTGTGCATATTCTTCAACACCCTCAATGATCGGAAGTTTCTCAGACTGGATCACCAGGGTTTTCTGGCTGCCTTTTGCCATTTCCAGACTGTGGCCTGCAAGACTGAATCCTGTTACGTCGGTACAGCTGTGGATCGTGTATTTAGATGCAATCTCTGCTGCATATTTGTTCAGCTTCGCCATGATCTTCTGGACTCTCTCAATTTCTTCCTGAGACGCCATTTCTGCCTTAATGGCAGTGTTAAGGATTCCACAGCCCAGCGGTTTGGTAAGAATAAGGATGTCTCCTTCTTCTGCGCCGTAATTTTTCCACATTTTGTCCGGATGCACATAACCAGTTACACAGAGTCCGTATTTCGGTTCTTTATCATTGATAGTATGCCCGCCTGCAAGGACTGCTCCGGCTTCCATGACCTTATCTGCACCGCCGCGCAGAATCTGCTCCAGTACTTCCGGACCAAGGCAGTTTGGAAATGCTACCACATTTAATGCCAGTTTCGGAACACCGCCCATTGCATAGACATCACTCAGTGCATTGGCTGCCGCGATCTGCCCGTACATATACGGATCATCCACTACCGGCGGAAAAAAGTCTACTGTATGGATCATTGCCAGTTCATCGTTAATCTTGTATACTGCTGCATCGTCTGATGTCTCCGGACCTACCAGAAGCATCGGATCTGTAAATTTCGGAAGTTTGCCTACTACCTGTGCCAGAACCTTCGGGCCAATCTTAGCACCGCATCCGGCTGCACTGGCAAGCTGTGTAAGACGCACTTCACTCTTTTTCATTTCTTTTCCCATAAGTCAGTTCACCCCAATTGATCTCCATATTCAGAATCTCCTCGTAACTGTTCAATACTTTCGTTACTGTAAACGGAGTGAACAGTAACGTACTTTCACAGCCGACAGACTGCCGAATAGTTACATATCTTCTATAACAAGAGATTCAGTGCTATCATTGTATCATGTTTTCACATATCCGTCAAAATGTGAACCGTTTACCATATATCAGGTATTCCTATAAATCTTTCCATTTTATGCAAGAATCCTATAAATCTTTTCATATTCCAGATCCTGTTCCTTCATATAGGAAGCTGTTTCTTCTTCGTTCTGTTCCCCGCATTTCCACGCAAGGCCGCAGGAAGCTGATATTTCTCTTGGCACAGGAATCAGTCTGCCTGTAAATTTGTTTTTCTTACATTCCCTTTCCATGGCAATTGCCTGAGTGGTAGTTTCAAAAGTCACCACTGTTGTCAGAACTTTTTCTTTCATAATCCGTCGTGTCCTCATAAAAAGAGGCACCGTTACCGGCACCTCTTTTATTATTTTCTATAAATTATTTCGCCTGGATATATCCTTTTGCTTTTAAGGTTTCAGCACAGAGAACTGCTCCGCCTGCTGCACCTCTGACTGTATTGTGGGAAAGTCCTACGAATTTCCAGTCATATACGGTGTCTTCACGAAGACGTCCTACAGATACGCCCATGCCATGTTCGAAGTTTACATCCTCTGTAACCTGCGGACGGTTGTCCTCTTCCAGATACTGGATAAACTGCTTCGGAGCACTTGGAAGTTCTAATTCCTGTGGAAGTCCCTTGAACTCTACTAATGCTTTGATAAGCTGCTCTTTAGTAGGGTTCTTACGGAATTTAACAAATACAGCTGCTGTATGTCCGTTCAGTACCGGTACACGGATACACTGGCATGTGATAACCGGTTCTGTAGCAGGTTTGATTACACCGTCTTCTACTTTACCCCAGATTCTTAATGGCTCTTTCTCGCTCTTCTCTTCCTCGCCGCCGATGTATGGGATGATGTTTCCAACCATTTCCGGCCAGTCCTTAAATGTCTTACCTGCTCCGGAGATTGCCTGATATGTAGTAGCAACTACTTCATATGGCTCGAACTCTTTCCATGCAGTTAATACAGGAGCATAACTCTGGATAGAGCAGTTTGGTTTAACAGCGATAAATCCGCGTGTTGTTCCAAGACGTTTCTTCTGGGATTCGATTACATCGAAGTGTTCCGGATTGATTTCCGGCACTACCATCGGTACATCCGGTGTCCATCTGTGAGCACTGTTGTTGGAAACAACCGGTGTCTCTGTCTTAGCATATTCTTCCTCGATCTTCTTGATCTCTTCTTTTGACATATCTACAGCAGAGAATACGAAATCAACTGTTGCAGCAACCTTCTCTACTTCGTTTACGTTCATAACAACAAGATTCTTGACACCCTCCGGCATTGGAGTATCCATTTTCCATCTTCCGCCAACTGCCTCTTCGTATGTCTTTCCTGCACTTCTCGGACTTGCAGCTACAGTTACAACTTCAAACCATGGATGATTCTCAAGCAGAGAGATAAATCTCTGACCTACCATACCTGTAGCACCTAAAATACCGACTCTAAGCTTTTCACTCATAATATCTTTCTCCTCTTTATCTTCTGCCCGCGTCTCTACCCTTGCGCGGACATTTTTATCCAGGTGTCCTTATATTGCGTACATCTGTCTTTCTTGTACATACTATAACAAACCAAAATAAATTGCAAGCATTTTTTTAATTTTCTTCCAGATATTTTTTGTTCTCAGCGATCACTTTCTCCATCACGTCAGGTCCCGGTGCACCGATGGTCATACGTTTTTCCACACAGGTTTTCATACTGATCGCTTCGTAAATATCGTTTTCGAATACCGGGCTGATGGCTTTATATTCTTCAAGAGGAAGTTCATCCAGAGAAATCCCTTTATCAATACAGGTAAGCACCAGACGGCCTACAATGCCGTGTGCATCGCGGAAAGGTACTCCATGATTTACCAGATAATCGGCTGCGTCTGTAGCATTTGTAAAGCCATTCTTTGCACTTGCTTCCATATTCTGTTTGTTGAACTGCATAGTAGAGATCATGCCTGTGAAGAGGGCAAGACATCCTTTTACAGTGTCAATGGCATCAAATGTAAGTTCTTTGTCTTCCTGCATATCTTTGTTGTATGCAAGAGGGATTCCCTTCATGGTTGTAAGGATAGATGTTAATGCTCCGTATACACGACCTGTTTTTCCTCTTACAAGTTCTGCGATATCCGGGTTCTTTTTCTGAGGCATGATACTGCTGCCTGTGCTGTAGGCATCGTCTATCTCTACGAAGCGGTATTCATTGGAGTTCCACATAATGATTTCTTCGCAGAAACGGCTCATGTGCATCATAATTGTGGAGAATGCGGACAGCAGTTCAATCACATAGTCTCTGTCTGATACAGAGTCCATGCTGTTTCTGGTCGGGCCGTCGAAACCGAGAAGCTGTGCTGTATATTCTCTGTCAAGCGGGTAGGTGGTTCCTGCCAGTGCGCCTGCACCCAGAGGACAGGTGTTCATTCTCTTACGGATATCTGCAAGTCTGCTTCTGTCACGTACAAACATTTCAAAGTATGCACCTACGTGGTGAGCCAGTGTGACCGGCTGCGCTTTCTGGAGGTGTGTGAAGCCTGGCATGTATGTGTGGACATTCTCTTCCATGATCTTCTGAAGTGCTTCGAGAAGTTTCTTTACCAGTTCGTCTGTCTCGTCAATCTCATCTCTTACATAGAGTTTCATGTCAAGGGCTACCTGATCGTTACGGCTTCTTCCTGTGTGAAGTTTCTTGCCTGCATCACCGATTCTGTCGATAAGGTTTGCTTCTACAAAGCTGTGGATATCTTCGTATTCGGATGTGATCTCGAGTTTGCCGGATCTTACATCTGCAAGGATTCCGTCAAGACCTGCTTCGATCTGGTCTTTTTCTTCTGCTGTCAGGATTCCCTGTCTGGCGAGCATTGCTACGTGTGCTTTGCTTCCTCTGATGTCCTGTTCATAGAATTTCTGGTCAAAAGAGATGGATGCGTTGAAGTTATATACAAGTTTGTCTGTTTCTTTTGTGAAACGTCCGCCCCAAAGCTGTGCCATTGTGTTATTCCTCGTTTCTTCTTTATTTTTGGTATTATTGCTTTTACGTGTTAGTGTAACATATTTTTTCAGTATTGCAAAGTAGTTAGTTTGGAATCATTCAAAAGGTACGTGAAGAAAAAGAAGGTGTGTTGGGGCTTAGTTTCGGAACCCTGTAATTCTAAGGCATTCGGGAATCTGCTAAAACCATGAGCCGCCTTCTCAAACTCGCTCCATTGCAAACTTCGCTCAGACACGTGAGACGGTCGGCTCATAACGCAGATTCCCGAATACCAAGAATTACAAGAACCCTCAAATGCGCCCCAACACACCTTCTTTTTCTTCACTGGGTATTGGCTATATGTTACATAATTGTGGTTACTGCTTTATTTTCTGTTTTCAGCCTCTCTTCGGGAATAGACGCAACCGCAGTAGTTCTGACGGTAGAGGTCGTATTCGTGGGATAGTTCGATGGAACGTTTGTAGCCGTTTTTTTTCTTGAAGTCGGATGGGAGGTGTTGGACGTGGTAGATTTCTGCCAGTTCTTCACCGATTTCGTTGATCTTGGCTGCGTTTTTCAGAGGGCTGATGGAAAGGGTGGTGGTAAAATAGTCATAGCCGCCCTCTTCTGCCAGTTTTGCTGCTTCTTCCATGCGGAGGCGGTAGCATTTGAAGCAGCGTTCGCCACCTTCGGGTACGTCTTCGAGGCCTTTTGCCATCTGGAAGAATTCCTGTGGGTCGTAGTGACCCTCTATCAGTTTGACAGGGTGTTCAAATTCCATGGAGTTTACAAGACGGGTAATTTCATGGACTCGTTTGCGATATTCTTCTTCCGGGTAGATGTTTGGGTTGTAGTAGAATACTGTGATGTTGAAATATTTTGACAGGTATTCCAGTACGTAACTGCTGCAGGGTGCACAGCAGCTGTGGAGAAACAGGCTTGGGATCTTGTTATCTTTTTGCGCCTGATCTATAAGTTTTTCCAGTTCTTTCTGATAGTTTCGTTTATTCAACAGTATTATTATATCCTTTCTGCATCTTCACAAATGCTTTTTATTATCTTTTAATAAAATGCGAATACCTGTTCAGATATTCTCTATTGTGCCTTCGTAATGATTCTTTGTATTTTTTAACTTCCTGCACTCTCCTATTCGTTCGCCCATTTTTACGATAGTCTCATATCCCTCTTCTGTATTCTCGATCAGATCATAATCAATACGGACTTTTCCCGGCTGGATGAGGAGGATTATTGTGGAACCTCCGAATTCGAAGTTGCCTTTTTCCTGGCCTTTCTTTACTGTGGCAGGATTTTTATGGAGATTTGTGATTTTTCCTACCATCATGGCGCCTACTTCCATCATGAGGATGGTTCCGAATTGTTTTGTTTTCAGCAGAGTGTATTCTCTGGCATTTTCTTTGTAGATGGGATATACATCGTTTGCTGCAGGATTCACTGTGTGGAAAACGCCTGGCAGAGTTACATTCGCGGATTTTCTTCCATCTGCCACATAGCAGTAATGATGATAGTCATCTACTGTCAGTCTGAAAATCAGCGCATAGCCGCCTGTGTATCTCTCAGCAATTGCCTTATTCTTCAGAAGCTGTCCTGCTGTATATTCTGTATCTTTGATGCTGAAACGTGAGTCTGAGCTGATCCTGTGTACGGAAAGTTTTCCGTCACAGGGGCTGATCAGGATGTTTTCGCGCATATCGATCGGGCGTTCTTCTTTTCGGATGCGCCTTATAAAGAAGTCATTCCATGAAGAGAAGTTCTGTTTTTCGTAAATGCTCAGGTCAATCTTGTTGTTTTTTACAAAATCCGGTACAAATCTGGCAGAAAGTCTGGTGTTAAGCAGGACTCCCGCTGCCTTTGACACGAAAGGTCTGATCAGGAGTTTCAGGCAGAGTCTGCCACCCCGGTCATTATATAGATGCCGCAGGAATTTATCCTGCTCATTCTCTTCAATCGTGATATTTCCTTTTCTGTCAATATACTTCATAAATAAATCCTTTCCTTTGTCATAGGCAGAAACCCACTTCCTTTAGGCGGTGGGAGGAGCCTTGTAAATTGTTACCCAATATGCTACAATAACCGTAGCAGTTTTTAAAGAGAAAACCGTTAGATGTGCTGCTCATCAAAGACACTCTTTTGTGCATTGACAAGATATGAGGTTGCAATACAAAACTCGCGTATTGCGTAAAATCTTACCCGTAAAAGAATGTTTGCTGTATAGCATGGGAAGTTTAGTACCTGATACAGTTACAGATGAGTATATCTTGTCTGTAAAGGGTGCTGTCAACCACCCTATGATGTAGCGCCACTTTAGGTAGCAATACCTATTGGGGATAAAAGGTCGGAGGCGTAAGCCGTTACTACGACTGGGCAGTTACAAGCCCATTACCTTTAGGTGATGGGGAGTTGACTCGTATCTTCCCTCCATAAAAAAGTTTGTGTTACTGTTCACTCCGTTCTCAGCAGCAAAAGTATAACCGCAGCCTCCCCGTTTCCCGGGAACCGCTGCGGCCAGTCAACAGTTATATTTATTTTATATCAAACGGAACATCTTCGCAAGTGCAAGTGCCACGACTGCAACCAGCAGGATACGTACCGGATTCTGAGGTTTTTTTACCTTGATATCCAGAATAAAAAGCAGTCCCACGATAATCACTGCAATATGTATCACGATCAGGAAATAGAGTCCGCAATATCTTCTCATCAGATAAAGGAACGGCAGGATGATCGCCATGGATGTGATCGGAAGCCCCTGATAATACTGTCTGTTCTCAGAAGTCTCATTCTGTCTCTTTGCTTCTGAAACATTAAAATATGCAAGGCGGATGACAGATGCCACACTGTAAAAAATAAGCGCCCCAATCCCCGCCGGTGTATTCACACCCAGACAGTAACAGATCATTGCCGGAAAAATACCAAAGCAGACCACATCACATAAGGAATCGATCTGAATCCCGAAATTCTTCTCATCATCCGTACGGTTCTTCTTCGTTCTGGCTATCTTTCCGTCAAACATATCACACAGTCCGGAAAGTGCCAGACAGAAAATCGCAACCTTAAAATCCCCCTCCAGAGCCCTGGTAATTCCAAATACGGAAATTCCCAGGCTTATATAAGTCAATATTACCGTATAATCATAAATTCCTAAAAACATATTTTCTCCCCCTACTTTTCTTCTTGTTCTTTTCTTCCTATTATGAAATACGCCACACAGGTCATCACTGCACTGATAAGCATCTGTGCATAATAGGAAATTCCTCTGCTGAGCAGCATTGCAGGAAGTAATGCTTCTCCGAAAACCGGTGCAAACATCACCAGATAAAGAGACTCACTGATTCCCATTCCTCCGGGTAAAGGCAGCATATCAACAGAGACAGATATGACAGACTGCAAAATCGTAAGGGTTATAATGGAATATCCATGAAATCCCAGCGAACGGTATACCCAGTATGTAACTGTAAATAACAAAATCCTCTGCACCATAGTGATCAGTAACACTTTCAGGATCACCAGCTTGTGACTTGCCCAGAAAGCCGCAGTTTCATGATACTGGTCCATAGACGCTTCCAGTTTCTCAAGCCGGGTTGTCTTTGGCTTAAGGAAACGGAAATGTTCAATAAGTTTCAGACCTTTTACCATGATCCATTTCGCCAGTCCAGGTGCAAATACAAGGATCATCATGAAAGTAACGCAGAAAATATTCAGACCTACACCCAGGTAAAACACCCACATGTACTGGCCAAGATATCCTTCCAGAAAGCCTCTGCCAAAAATCCAGATTACAATTCCGATCACTACCAGAACCGCTTTATAAGTAATTGTGACAATCATCAGGACCAGCGTAGTGACAGGAATCGGAAGTTTGTCCTTTTTCATAAAATAAATCTGCATTGGCTGTCCGCCGGATGCAGACGGTGTGATACAGCTGAAAAAGAATCCCACAAAAGAATACAGAGCACAATGCCCCATCTTTACTTTTGCTCCGAGAGTCCGCATCATATAGAAAATAATTACAGACTCGCCAAGTATGAACAGTACCACACAAACCACACTGACCAGTAAGTAAACCGGATCTGCCTGCCGTACTGTATGAATAATCTCTCCCAGATCCTCTCCCTTAAATACCATATATACGGTAATGGAAAATATAAGGATCAGAAAAATGGTGTTAAATATTGCTTTCTTTTTGTTTCTCATTTGCTTACACTTTCTTATACATTTTTTTACAGCATTCGTCTGATTTCTATACCCAATTCATGTATGTCACAGTGTCTGATATATGTATATTTCTGATATGAAACACATAGTAAACAGTAACGTATTCCTTACAGAACATTTGCCCTCAAATACTATAGCAGCAAAAATACTACAGTCTATCTATTATATCATACCCTGACATTTCTGCATATCATAAATTATGAAAATATTCGTTACTATTCACCGAATATGGAGGTATCTGTATGAAACCACTGCTGGATATTACAGATGTCAGTCTCTCCTACCACAGTTTATCAGGGGAAACCCCTGCCCTTTCTCATATATCCTTTCAACTGATGCCAGGTGAATTTCTCGCCATCGTCGGGCCGTCAGGCTGTGGAAAGTCCACGCTGCTGAATCTGATCTGTGGTCTGCTCCGGCCAGAACAGGGACAGATTCTTCTGGACGGCACGCCGGTAACTTCCGGTGACTGCCGTATCGGATATATGCTGCAAAAGGATCATCTGCTGGAGTGGCGGACAATTTATAAAAATGTTCTTCTCGGACTGGAAATCCGCAGGGAACTCACTGCCGAAAAACTTGCTTATGTAAATCAGCTTCTCTCAGATTACGGTTTGGACAAATTCCGCTCTGCACATCCGTCCGAATTGTCCGGAGGAATGCGCCAGAGAGCTGCACTGATCCGTACTCTGGCATTAAAACCGGAACTTCTTCTGCTGGATGAGCCGTTCTCTGCACTCGACTCTCAAACCAGACTCAGCGTAAGTGATGATATCGGCAAAATCCTGCGTCAGGAAAAAAAGACTGCAATTCTTGTCACCCATGATATTTCAGAAGCGATCAGCATGGCAGACCGGGTTATCATTCTTTCTCCAAGGCCTGCCATCATTCGTAAGATTGTGCCAGTTTGTTTTGATCTGGAGAACCGTACTCCTATGGCTTCCAGAAATGCGCCTGAATTTAAATCTTATTTCAATCTTATCTGAAAGGAGCTGAATCATGATGTCTGAAATCTCATATCATCAGCAACAGTATATCCGACATCAGAAAAGAGAAAAGAAACTTGTTCTTTTTTTGCGGATATTTATTCTTCTTTTCTTTCTGGTGTTGTGGGAAATCTCCGCCAGGACCGGACTGATCGATTCTTTTATCTTCAGCAGTCCGGTAATGATCTGGCACAGCTTCTGCAGTATGTGCAGAGACGGCTCTATTTTTCCCCATCTCTCTGTTACAATTACGGAAACACTGGTCAGTTTTCTGTTCGTTGTTGTTCTGGGTGCAGGGATGGCAGTTCTGCTGTGGACCTGTCCCAGACTTGCGAAGATCACAGAGCCTTATCTCGTAGTATTGAACAGCCTTCCGAAATCTGCTCTGGCACCTTTGCTTATTGTATGGCTTGGTGCCAACGAACGGACGATTATTGTCTGCGGTATGTCGGTTGCTATCTTTGGTTCGATTTTGAATCTGTATACAGGTTTTGGCGAAGCTGACCCGGAAAAACTGAAGCTGATTGAGACGCTGGGCGGTGGGAAGAAAGAAAAGCTTATGAAGATTATTCTTCCGTCTTCTGTGCCGTTACTGCTCAGTGTTATGAAAGTTAATATTGGTCTGTGTCTGGTTGGTGTTATCATAGGCGAATTTATCGGTGCCAGAAAAGGGCTTGGCTACCTGATCATCTATTCCAGCCAGACCTTTAAGCTTACCTGGGTACTGATGTCCATTATCATTCTGTGCATCATCGCTATTATCCTGTACGGACTCCTCGGACTGATTGAAAAACGCGCCCGCAGATAGTTGTTAATTTTTAACCGCTATTTTTTATAACGAAACGGTTTCGGAAACAGATTCAATATCTGAAAAAATTTTGCTGCAAAAAGAAACCCGGAAGATCATCGAGTTCCACTTAACTGGACACTCCTGAACTTCCGGGGCTTCTCTTATCTCTGACTGTCTGTCAGTTATTCTGTTTTTAAACCAGCGCCTCTGTCCGGTTACTATCATGTTCCGACCAAAGCGCCTGATAATGTGTATATTATGAATTATTCTTCTCCAAGGCTCTCCACTGCCTCTGTGAAATCCTGTATCAGATCTTTTATATCTTCGATACCCACACTGATACGGATCGTGTCGTCGTACACTCCAGCCTCTTCCATTGCCTCCGGCGTACTGTGGATATAAATTGTAGACGCCGGATGAATTACCAGAGTTCTCACATCACCGATATTGGTTGCAATCTTTACATATTTCAGATGATTGATCAGCTTATACGCCCGTTCTTTGGAACCTGCACGGATAGTCAGAATCGCTCCGCCCTTTCCACTAAGCTGTTTTTCTGCCAGTTCATGATATGGACTGGACTCCAGCAGCGGATAGTTGACAGATACACCTTCCAGCTTCTCCAGTGCCTGAGCAAGCCGGAAAGCGTTATTACAGACCCGCTCCATACGAAGACCAAGTGTCTCCATTCCGATAATATTCAGATAAGCGTTCATCGGAGCCAGACAGCCGCCCATGTTTCGCCAGATTCCGTTCCTCAGTTTCACAAGATAAGCAAACTTTCCGTATTTCTTATATTCCTTCATTCCCGGATAACGTTCCGGACTCCAGGAAAAGTTTCCGCTGTCAATGATAATTCCACTGATGGCATCTCCACTTCCATTTATATATTTAGAAGTAGAATGCACCACTACATCCGCACCATACTGAATCGGATTAATCAGATACGGAGTCGAAGTTGTGCTGTCTACAATCAGCGGTACTCCTTTTCCATGAAGAAAATCTGCTGTTTCCCGGACATCCATTACATTCAGTGCGGGATTTCCTACTATTTCACCAAACACTGCTCTGGTCTTATCTGTAAGAAACGGCTCGATCAGCGCCATCTCTACCCTCGGTATAAAATGTACTTTGATTCCGAATGCCTCCAGATCATGAAGCAGATCCAGTGTACCTCCGAACAATGCACTTCCTGCGATTACCTCATCCCCTGCCTGCAGGATATTAAGTAATGATAATGTAACCGCTGACATTCCGGAGGAACAGGCTACACCTCCAATCCCGCCTTCTAATTCATTTACTCTTCGCTCAAACGCATCTACTGTCGGATTCGCAATCCTGGTATATGCAAATCCCGGTGCCCGATTCTGGAATACTTTTTCCAACTGTTCTGAAGATTCATATGCAAAAGCATTTGCCAGGCTGATAGGCGGCACTGTTGAACCATTCGCATAATTGTCTACTGCTTTTCCGTGTAATAATTTAGTCTGAAATTCCATGAGCATATTCCCCTTGTAAAATATAATAATCTCCGGACTAACGGTATGTTTTCTGTGATATATCGTTTCCCTGTTTTTAGTAATTCCATAGTGTTTTGATATGAATAGTAGTATATATTTTTCATATAAATCTGTCAATAAATTTTCTTATATCAATTATTTATATATACATATAGTTTTTGTCTATATTTTGTTATTTTTCTATAGAAATAATTTAGTCTAAAATCAACATCTTTTTCCATATTGTCGAAAAAACATAGCTTTTTCTATCTTTATCTGGTAAAATTGATATATAGCAATCCTCTAAAATAATGCATCTTAATATAGAGCGTATTTGAAAAATCATTTACAAGGACTGCTATAGATTATTATTTCAGTCAAACGACATATCTGAAAATGAATGTCCTGAAATGTAATTCCACTACATAAGATTCATAACAGAACGGAAGGAGGCCCTTTATGAAAACAAGGAAAAAATGGTTAAGAAAAACAACCGCTATCTGTACTGCAGCACTTCTTGGTACTGCTGCAATTCCATCTACAGCATTTGCAGCAGACAGCTACGCTTCCATTGAAAAAGATGCATGGGCAAAAAAGGTCACAGAAATGGCATCTTCTTACGCTACATCTATAGAAGAAAGCCAGTCTCTGATGTCAGGAATGCAGAGTGACATGATTCTGAAATTTGAAGATTCCGGACGCTCACTGCTGGGGTTTGTCGCACCATTTGATGTCTCCTGGCTGGACAATGTCACACTTTCCAATGATATCTCTTTTACAGAAGGAAAAGAAGGTATTCTGATGAAGGTCCTTCTTAATGATAATAAAATCTGTACTCTGGAATATTATCTTGATCCGGACAGCCAGGATATTTATATGCGCATCCCTGAACTCTCTGATAAATATTTCAAGACCAATCTGGAAGAAGCCGCAGACCAACAGGCTGCCAATATTGAAAATGATCTTGAAGAATTAACCCCTGATGATTCAGATGCAGATATTCCGACAGACAATTTCGCTTCCGCTTATTCTGATAGTCTCAGCCTGACTGTTTCCATGATGTCTGATCTGTCAGCAGCAGCTCCAGAAGCTTCTGTAGTAGAAACACTTCTGGATAAATACGGATCTATGCTTTTTGACAATGTAACAGAAGGCGAAAGCAGTCAGGAAACTCTGACAGCAGGTGATATCAGTCAGGACTGTACAGTATATGAAGGCCAGATTTCAGCCGAAGACGCTGTAAAAACTGCAACTGCAATCCTGGAAGAAGCAAAATCAGACAGTGATATTGAGAACATCCTCGATACCTGGACAAAGAAACTCTCAAGTAACGAGGACCTGCATGAAAGCTTTACCAAAGCTGTAGAAGACGGTCTTGATTTTCTGAAAGATGCAGATACCGGTGATTCCGATGATTCTCATCTCAACACCAGAATCTGGGTTGATGAGACCGGCAGAATTGCAGGACGTAAAATTGAGTTTCAGGAAGGTGATAAAATAACTCCTGTTCTGAACTGGCAGATGACCAGGGACGGCTCAGACTTTGGCTATCTTCTCTCCATTGAAACAGATGATTCCGGCACACTCTCCCTGTCCGGATCCGGTCAGATTGATGGCGGTAAATTAAACGGAACCTATAAAATTTCTCAGGATGATACAACCGCAGCTGTTATCGAAGTAAAGGACTACGACACCGAATCTGCAAAAGAAGGTTACTTAAACGGTAACTATACTATCACCTTCCCTGCTGATTCTTCAGAAGATACAGATTCTTCTCTTTCTATGCTCGAGAACTTTGCACTTGTATTAGATTTAAATTCAGCAAAAGATTCTGGTTCTGTTGCACTGTCCGTTGAAAGTGCAGGAAGCACTCTCGGAAGCTTCACTGTTACTTCCGGTGCAGGCGAATCTGTTGAAATTCCGGACCTTACGGCTCTGGGAGATGTTTATGACGTAACCAATGAAGATGATATGAGTGCCTACGCAGCTACACTCGACCTCACTACACTTATGGATAATCTGTCCAATGCAGGCGTTCCGGACGAAGTCATCACTTATGTTCTCAGCGGCGGAAGCAATTCCGATGCCGAAGATGTTACTGATGAAAATGCCTCAGAAGCAGAGTCTGATGCTGAGTCTGCTGAAGCAGGCGCAGCCTGACTTAGCAGCTTTATCACTATCGTCTACTGCAGCAGACGGTTCCAGTAATACTTTATCCCGATACCTACTACTACTGCTGTTATAAATTCACAGATCCAGAACGCATTCCACACAGCATCTGCCCCGGCAAAATAGCACAGCAGATAAGCTGCCGGAATGATCACTATAATATATCTTAATAACGAAATCACCAGGGACTGAGCACCTTTGCTCAGTCCTTCTAATGCACCGGAAGCTGTAACAGAGATGGCAGATGGGATAAACCCGATACTGATAATCTGTAATGCTGCAGTGCCAAGTCTTACAGTTTCCGGGTTCTCAGTAAACATTCCCATCAATGTCTCTGATGCTGTAAAGCAGATGATCGTTCCTACCAGCATGATCATACCATTCAGAAGCACAGAAATCCCAAAAAGTTTCTTTACCCTCTTTATTTCTCCTGCTCCGTAATTATATCCTATCAACGGGCGCATTCCCTGGACAATGCCGCTTGCAGGCAGATATAAAAAAGTCTGAAGCTTATAATAGATTCCCAGAACCACTACATAGCTTCCGGAAAAAGCCGATAATATCTGATTCAGGAAAGAGATCAGAACTGACGGCAGGGCAATATTCAGGATTGCGGGAATCCCTACCATATACAGCTTCCCGTCCAGGTTCCTGTTAAGTTCCAGATATTTCCTGCTGATCTCCACCGGAATACTACACTTCTTATATGCGATCAGATATACAATAACTGTAAATACCTGGCCAAGACCAGTTGCCAGTGCTGCACCTCTGATCCCCATTTCCGGAAAAATCCCCACTCCGAAAATCAGCAGCGGATCCAGGATAATATTGGAAATACAACCGATCATCAGGCTGATCATTGTCAGTTTCATTCTGCCCACAGCCTGAAAAATCTTTTCGAAGGACAGGCTGATCATGATCACTGTGGAAAATGCAAATGCAATAGTTGAATACTGCACACCAGGCGAGATCACTTCCTGCTCTTTTGTAAACATACCGAGAAATACAGGCATAAACGGAATACAGATTACTGTAAAAATAATTCCATGGATAATATTAAAGAGCATACCATGGGTAGCTGCTATATTCGCATTTTTAATATTTTTTGCTCCCAGCTGAAAAGAAATCTGTGCATTGATTCCCACACCGAAACCAATGGCAACTGCATTAATAAAGTTCTGTACAGGAAATACCAGAGACAGAGCTGTCATCGCCTGCTCACTGATCTTTGCCACAAAAAAGCTGTCTACGATGTTGTACAGTGAATTCACCAGCATAGACAGTACCATAGGCATTGCCATAGATGCCAGAAGCGGCAGAATCGGTTTTTTCTTCATAAAAGTATTGTTCATTCTTTTTTCCTTTCTCTGTTTCATTGCAACAAAAAACGCCACACAATTATCTCTACATTGCTGTATGATAATCGTGCGGCGAAAAGAGTTCATGTTTGTCACAAGACTGAAAAATCCACACCAGTTTTGGTGTGATTAACATATCATAATTTATTTCCTGCTGTCAAGACTTTTTATCCATTTTACTGCGTTCTCCTGATTCGGTGCTGAATACGGCACTGCAATGCATACAGGATCGTAGATTACACCTAATTCCTGTTCAAGCTCACTGTCAGTAATGGAAATGTGCGTAGTATCTGTCTGCATTCCAAACTTCTCAAAAGCTTCCTCACCCATCAATTCCTTCAAATCTGCAAATGGCTCATTCTTCTTCAAAGTCTGATAAAGCTTCTCCGGCATAACCATAATATCAATGGAACCTGCCTGAATCTGTGCCACATAAGCCATCTGTGCATTATAATCAAATTCTGCCATTTCAGAGTCCGTAGTAAGATTCACGCCTATCTCTACTTTGCTATAGGGATCATCTTTGTACCCAAGTGTTTCTTTGATTTTCTGCTCAGGAGTTTCCGTATCATTTGCCATTGAATTTACCACTGTCATGGACAGAACTGTTTTTATTTTGGACTGTTCATAGTAATCCTTTATTCCGAATATAAGAGCAATCACTGCGATCACTCCGAAAATAGCCGGTTTATAATACATCCAGATATATTCCAGCTTTTTCTTTGGCCCCATTCCCTTTAATTTTTCTTTCTCAATCAGACGTCTTTCCTTCTTTGACAAATCCGATTCATTCTTAATCTCCGGATTCAGCACGCTTTCATCGTGCTCTTCTGCCTGTTCTGCTCTGTTCTTACTCTGGTTCTTGTCCTGATTTTTATCTGCCATTCTCTCTCCTTTGTATTTTCTGCATAATGATTTTCGGTAACTGTTCAGCAATCCTCCATTCTGTGAAACACCGAACGGTTACGTTCATAAGATTTACTGATTACTATATCACATTTTCCATTATGTGAACAGTTATAATTCCCGCGGTTCCTGAAGATAACGTTACTATGTTACTATTCATTCCATTCTCAGTAACGCAACCAAAATTCATTCCGGATTTTCATACCCTGACTATACATGATTATTCTGCAAAATATTTTGCCTTGCATACGCAGAGACCGCAGATATGCCGGAAACTGTCACCACTGTCAGCATATATACCAAAACCGGTCGCAGCCAAAAATAAATCTGACAGTTGCTGACTCCCAGACCTTCTGAACATTTTTTCAAAAGGTCTGACATCGCCGGATGAAGAAGATAGATCAGGAAAGCATATTTTCTTCCGGTTTCCACCAGTACAGAGGGAAAATTTATTTCCCTTCCATATAAAATAAGCCACAGAAACAGACAGATCACTGCAACACAATTTCCTGTGTAAATTTCTCCTGCTCCCCGGAAAGCATATTCCATCATGCTGAGTGCCACACCGAAACTCATCCCTGCTTTCAATCCCCATTGCATCCATTGCTCCAGACGTTTGCATACTATCTTATCCTGATATTCATGGATCATCTGACCTGTAAGGAAAAAGCTCATTCCTGTAAACAGAAAGTTTCTGTATTCCATAGTGTGATAAAATCTATCAAAAAAGGCACAAAACTCCGCTCTCCATAAAAGTATTGCCAGCAATACAGGTGCCATACAATATGCAGCCTTACGCATTCTCCATTTTTCAATCAGGAGAGCAAGCAGATAACAGTAAATTAATGCAGGAAGAAACCATAAATGTGCTCTTACCGGAGAAGTACTGTTGTACACGAAAAATTCCTTCAGATACTCTGTACTCACAAGCCCTTTTATCCATGTCCATACTCTCTCCCCATTCCAGGCTTTCATAAAACATTCCCAGATAAAATAAAACACAACTGAAACTGCAAAAAGCTTCATGATATGCAGGATTTTAGACAATATTCTTTTTGAGGCATTGCAATTTTGATAATAACAGAAATACCCGGATACCATAAAGAAAAACGGCACCGCACATCTTGCCAGTACTTTTACAAGCTGCCCGGCCTGTCCCGGAAAGCTTACATGGATGCATACCACCAGGCACGCAGCAATGGCCTTTACAGCATCCAGACTTTTATTTCGCATTTGATTTCTCACCCACCTTTTTCTGTTGTTTCATCTATAGCAGCAGAACAATCCGTAAATGTCTGACCTGACATCATTTCAGTCAGACAGGTAAAATCATCCGCTTCGCTGCTATAATATATCAAAGCGAACTACACATGTCAAACCTCAGGCAGATACAGAAGTCATCAGCCAGCTTCGGTCCACCCTTGCAAGGAGCCTGGCATTATGATAGGCCATTCTGAGAGTCAGGCAGGTACGCCCCAGATATTTGCTTCCGTCCGATGTTTTCATACACGCCAGTGCAAGATCGGGTTTTCCCGGATGGCGGAGACAGATCGGGAGTAGCAGTTGGATTGAGTGATTATAATACTGTGGAATCGCAGTCCTGTAATCTGCCTCAAGCATTCTTTTTGTCTGTTTCAGTGCACCGTCAAACAGCTGCATTTTCATGCTGCTGTCACGTACTTCCTTTGGAAGACGGGCAGCATTTTCCTCATCCCCGAAAATATGCTCGTACTGTGGAATTACCGGAAGTTTTGTATCAAACACAAGATCTGACGGATTTTCCACATAGCATGCCTTTTCCGGCAGACAGGTGATTCCTTCTTTTAACAAATAGTATTCTGTGTAAAAGCCATCCAGAAACCAGGGCTGCCTGTCCGGGACCAGATTGGGAATAAAATACGCATATATCGGCTGATAATAGTAATTAAAGAGTCCTGTATTAAATATGGCATAATTCTTTTTCTCCCACACCTTCTGTTCTTCATAAAGGCGTTTAAATGTATGTTCCAGGTATCCTTTCAGAATTCCATTATCATCTGTATCCGAAAAGCTCCACTTCTCCGGCACCATCCTTGCCAGATTCTGAATCTGCCGATTATAGTCTCCGCAATAAGTAAAATCAAATAAATTAATCATCAGGCTCCTCCTGTCCCTGCACCTTTCATATTGTCATTACTGTTCTCTCTTAATATTTATTGTATTTTGGAAAAAATATGGCAGAACTGCCAGATTATGATTTGTATGAAAATCAGTTTTGATTGTTATTATTTAACATACCATAATTTCTGTCAAAAGACAAGGATTAGCATCCTCCAAAAAATGTCAAAAATCACCATCTGACTTACAATTCAAAAGTTACTGTTCACTCCGTTCACAGTAACTTAGCCAAAATTCATTCCAGATTGCCTGCGGCAATGGAATTTTGGCTTGTATGTCTCGGGATTTTGGCATATTGATGCCAAAACACCTCGCGGGATAGTGGTACATTCAGACAGTATATTATCCATCCGGTAATACCTGATGCTTGTAGCCTGCCGGTCAGCTGTGTTATACTCTACACATATCAGCAATACGCAAATGCGGGCTGAACAACTGTTTCTATCCGCATTTGTGGGCAAGAATATTTTTCTTAAAGAAGGTTTTCCATGAAAAAAGACGGCTATTACTCTTCCGGAGAATTTGCACGGATGGCACATGTAACACTCCGCACTATCCGCTATTATGACAAACAGAATATCCTCAAACCCTCCTATGTAACAGAATCCGGCGCACGTTTTTATACAGATGAGGATTTTGCAAGACTTTCCCAGATCCTGCTTCTGAAATATCTGGGTTTCTCCCTGGATGACATACGGGAAATGACCATTGACGACTCAGACTATCATTTTATGGAAAATTCCCTGAACATCCAGCTAAAGCTGGTACGTGACCGTATCGAACAAATGCAGCTGGTGGAAAAGGCAATCCAGGATACCACAGATGCGATCCGCTCCCATCATGCCATAGACTGGAATCAGATGCTTGACCTGATCCACCTGACAGGCATGGAGAAAAGCATGAAAAATCAATACCAGAACGCCTCCAACATTTCCTCACGCATTAATCTGCACAGCCTTTATTCCCAGAATAAACAGGGATGGTTTCCATGGGTTTATGAGCAGTGTCAGATTCATCCGGGGATGCGTATCCTTGAACTTGGATGCGGCGACGGTGTTCTGTGGACACAGAATATTTCCAGCCTCCCCGGTAAAGTTTCCGTTACTCTTTCTGACCTTTCATCCGGAATGCTTCGTGATGCCAGACGTGCTATCGGACGCAAAGACAGCCGTTTTTCCTTCGAGGCATTTGACTGTGCAAGAATTCCTCATGAAGACAGAAGCTTTGATCTGGTCATTGCAAACCATGTTCTTTTTTACTGTGAAGATATCTCTGCTGTATGCAGCGAAATTCAACGTGTGCTCACTCCAGGCGGAAAACTGATCTGCAGTACCTATGGAAAAAAACACATGCAGGAAGTCAGCAGACTGGTCCGGGATTTTGACGACCGGATCGTTCTCTCCGCAGACAGACTCTATGAGCGTTTTGGCAGAGAAAACGGAGCAGATATCCTGGCACCGTATTTTTCCCGTATTTTCTGGGAAAGCTATGAGGACTCTCTTCTTGTCCCCGATGCAGAACCGCTGATTTCCTATATCCTCTCCTGCCATGGAAATCAGAATCAGTATCTTCTGGACAAATACAAAGATTTCCGTGGATTTGTATCGCGAAAGACAAAGGATGGGTTCTTTATTACCAAGGATGCCGGCATTTTTCTTTGTGAAAAATAACCAAAATTTAACTTTTTTGTAAAAAGTACTTGAAGGTGACCTAAGGTCACCTTTTATAATACAATCACCAGAGTCAGGATGATATCGTAACTCAGACTGACAATCCAGAAACCCGTTGATTAGTATCGCAGTCGCCTGATGTTTTGCTTATCATTTACACATTTACACAGATAGATAGCTGACAAAATATCGCTCCGACCGCATACTGCCAAATAGCAAAGGAGAATACACATGAAAGGTATTATTTTAGCAGGCGGTTCCGGCACACGCCTTTATCCGCTTACAATGGTAACATCCAAACAGCTTCTGCCAATCTATGATAAACCAATGATCTACTATCCCATGTCTGTACTGATGAATGCAGGGATCCGCGATATCCTGATCATCTCTACTCCGCAGGATACTCCTCGTTTTGAGGAACTTCTTGGTGACGGACATCAGTTCGGTGTCCATCTCACCTATGCAGTACAGCCAAGTCCGGACGGACTTGCTCAGGCATTTATCATCGGCGAAGAATTTATCGGTGATGATACTGTTGCCATGGTTCTCGGCGATAATATCTTCGCAGGACATGGACTGAAGAAAAGACTGAAAGCTGCTGTAAAGAACGCAGAATCCGGCGAGGGTGCAACTGTTTTCGGATACTATGTAGATGATCCGGAGAGATTCGGTATTGTAGAATTTGACCATGAAGGCAAGGCTATCTCAATTGAAGAGAAACCGGAGCACCCGAAGAGCAACTACTGTGTCACAGGTTTATACTTCTATGACAATCGCGTCGTAGAGTATGCAAAAAATCTGAAACCAAGTGCCAGAGGCGAACTTGAGATCACAGATCTGAACCGCATCTATCTGGAAAAGGGCGAATTAAACGTAGAGCTTCTCGGACAGGGATTCACATGGCTGGATACAGGTACACACGAGAGCCTTGTGGAAGCTACCAACTTTGTAAAAACAATGGAAAGCCACCAGCACCGCAAAATCGGTTGCCTGGAAGAGATTGCATATCTCAATGGCTGGATTACAAAGGAAGATGTGCTGAAGGTTTATGAAATACTGAAGAAAAATCAGTATGGTCAGTACTTAAAAGACGTTCTGGACGGTAAATATCTGGATGTATTGCACTAACCGAAGCTTTTAGACCTGTACAAGCGAATTCGCAGTCAAGTGAGTGATATATCAAATTTTCAAACCGTTATTTGATATATCACCCGCCATGCAGCAAGGCGGATAATTTTATCTGCCTGACTCTATAACAGAATCTTACAGATATTCATATTATATATTTTTTAAGGAGAATCACTATGAACATTATCGTAACCGGCGGTGCCGGATTTATCGGAAGCAACTTTATTTTTCACATGTTAAAAAAATACCCGGATTACCGCATCATCTGTCTGGACTGTCTGACCTATGCAGGAAACCTTTCCACTCTTGCACCTGTCATGGACAACCCAAATTTCCGTTTCGTAAAAGAAAGCATCACCGACCGCGAAGCAGTTTACAAACTTTTTGAGGAAGAACACCCTGATATGGTTGTAAACTTCGCTGCAGAGAGTCACGTTGACCGCTCCATCGAAAACCCGGAAGTTTTCCTTACCACAAATATTATCGGTACTGCTGTTCTCATGGATGCATGCCGCAAATACGGTATCAAACGTTATCATCAGGTATCTACTGATGAAGTTTACGGAGATCTTCCATTAGACAGACCTGACCTGTTCTTCACAGAGGAAACTCCGATCCACACAAGCAGCCCTTACAGCTCTTCCAAGGCTTCTGCAGACCTTCTGGTACTGGCTTACCACAGAACCTACGGGCTGCCTGTATCTATCAGCCGCTGCTCCAACAACTACGGACCATATCATTTCCCGGAAAAACTGATTCCGTTAATGATCGCCAATGCATTAAATGACAAACCACTTCCGGTATACGGAACAGGCGAAAACGTTCGTGACTGGCTCTATGTAGAAGATCATTGCCGCGCAATCGACCTGATCATCCACAAAGGACGTGTAGGCGAAGTTTATAATGTAGGTGGTCACAACGAAATGACAAACATTGATATCGTTAAGATCATCTGTAAAGAGCTTGGCAAACCGGAAAGTCTGATCACATATGTAGCAGACCGTAAAGGTCATGATATGCGCTATGCTATTGATCCGACCAAAATCCACAACGAACTTGGCTGGTTACCGGAAACAAAATTTGCAGACGGTATCAAGAAGACCATCAAATGGTATCTGGATAACAAAGAATGGTGGGAAACGATCATCTCCGGTGAATACCAGAACTACTATGAAAAAATGTACGCAAACCGCGGGGAGGCATAATTTATGAGAATTTTTGTAACAGGTGTAGGCGGTCAGCTTGGACATGATGTTATGAACGAACTTGCGAAACGCGGCTATGAAGGTGTGGGAAGCGACATTGCTCCTTCCTACAGCGGAATCGCTGATGGCACTGCAGTTACCACAATGCCTTATGTTCAGATGGATATCACTGACAAAGCTTCTGTAGAAAAAGTCATTAAAGAAGCAAATGTTGATGCTGTGATCCACTGTGCTGCATGGACAGCTGTAGATGCTGCCGAAGATGAAGAGAATCAGCCGAAGGTCCGTCTGGTAAATGTAACCGGAACTCAGAATATTGCTGATGTGTGCAAAGAGCTTGACATCAAGATGCTGTATCTGTCCACTGATTATGTATTCGATGGTCAGGGAACCACTCCATGGGAGCCTGACTGCAAGGACTATAAACCATTAAATGTCTATGGACAGACAAAGCTGGACGGTGAACTTGCCGTATCCGGCACAGTTGATAAGTTCTTTATCGTCCGTATTGCATGGGTATTCGGCAAAAACGGCAAGAACTTTATCAAAACCATGATCAACCTCGGAAAAACTCATGATACTCTCTCCGTAGTCAATGACCAGATCGGTACACCTACTTATACCTACGACCTGGCAAGACTTCTGGTAGATATGATCGAAACTGAAAAATACGGTTATTATCATGCAACCAATGAGGGCGGATATATCAGCTGGTATGATTTCACAAAAGAAATCTTCCGTCAGGCCGCTGCCATGGGACACCCGGAATATCTCCCGGAAAACATGACAGTCAACTCCGTCACAACTGCAGAGTATGGCGCTTCCAAAGCAGCCAGACCGTTTAACAGCCGCCTGGATAAGAGCAAACTGACAGCCAATGGTTTCACACCACTCCCCACCTGGCAGGATGCACTTGGACGGTATCTGAAAGAACTGGATTTCTAAATAAAAAAATCCGGCAGGACACCCAAATGACAGGTGTTTTGCCGGTTTTTTTATTCTTCTCTATGCAGTTTTCTTCTTCTGCGCTGTCTGCCATACGCAGCATCCCACGATCAGAAGTATTCCCACAACATCAGTCATCAGTGACGGATCGATCAGCATCAGTCCACCTGCTGCCATTAAGACACGAACCGGTACAGACATTTTCACTGACAGGAAGCCTTCCAGTGAGGAGGACAATCCAAACACACCGATCAGTGAGGTGATAAAGATCTGAACAACCTTAAGCGGTGTGGTATCGATCAGCAGCATTGCCGGATTGAAGCAGAATACATAAGGTACGATAAATACTGCGATAGCCAGCTTAGAGGCTGTAAATGCAGTCTTCATCGGATTGGCCTTCGCTATGGCTGAACCTGCGTAGGCAGCCAGCGCTACCGGCGGTGTGATATCTGCAACAATACCAAAGTAAAATACAAAGAAATGAGCTGCCAGTGTAGGTACTCCCATACGTACCAGGATCGGAGCACAGGTTGCTGCCATGATACAGTAATTGGCAGTGGTAGGTACACCCATACCAAGTACGATACAGCACAGCATAGTCAGAAGCAGTGCAATGATCAGTTTTCCGTTTGCAACACTGATGATTCCGTTGATCAGGTCATTGGCAAGTCCTGTCATGGTGATGGAACCGGAAATGATTCCTGCAACACCGCAGGCTACTGCTACGGAGATAACACCTCTTCCTCCTGCTTCCAGCGCATCAATACATTTGGTAACACTGATTCTGTTTTCTTTGTCAAAAAGACTTACGATAACAGAAAGAACGATTGCATAGCTGGCAGCCTTCTGCATGGTCATATAGTTTCCGGACACCCAGATTACCAGCATGACCAGAGGTAATAACAGATAGATTTTACGGATCAGAAGCTTAAATACCGGAAGTTTTTCCTTCGGAATTCCGGAAAGTCCTAATTTCTTTGCTTCCAGATGTACAGAAATAAAGATTCCTGTAAAGTACAACAATGCCGGCAGAATCGCCCTGACAATAATGTTGGAGTACGGTACACCCACAAAATCTGCCATAAGGAATGCGGCAGCTCCCATGATCGGAGGCATGATCTGTCCACCTGTGGAAGAAGCAGCTTCTACTGCTCCGGCAAATTCCGGTTTGTAGCCTGTGTCCTTCATCATCGGGATTGTAACAGAACCGGTTGTTACTGTGTTACCTACAGAAGAACCGGATACCATTCCGCAGAGTGCAGAACTGATAACCGCTACCTTTGCCGGTCCACCTGCATATTTTCCTGCAATGCAGTTAGCCAGCTGAATAAAGAAGTTGGAGATTCCTGTTCTCTCCAGAAACGCACCGAAAATAATAAATACCACAATATATTTAGAGCATACATTTACAGGTGTGGAGAAAATACCCTCTTTTGTGTAGAAAAGATTCCGCACCAGGAATTTCACTCTTCCCAAAAATGCCGGATTGGTAAGCCCTACAGCCAGTGCATAGATCAGGAAAAAACCTGCCACAAACAGGATCGGCAGGCCCACGCATCGTCTGGTAAGCTCGATCAGTGCAGCAATACCGATAATACCGATCACAATCTGATAAGGGGCAAATCTGGTACCCTGATTGATGATCTGATTTGCAGAAAAAGTAAAATACAGAAAAGCACCTGTGCCTGCGATCATAAAAATAATATCGCCAATCGGCATGTAGTTTTCTCTGATATCTCCTTTTTTCGCCGGATAGGTAAGAAATCCGATAAGAATGATCAGCCCCAGAAAAGAAGTCAGTCGGATTTCCTCCAGGAAGGTTGCAAATAAGGTAACATAGATACACCACAGAGAAAAGGCAACCAGCAGGCCGCGTACAGCCAGCTTATATTTGCCGGTCCACACACGAATATTGGATTCGCGGTCGTATTTCTTCATTACTGCATCTACATCTGCTGTGCTCATGTTCTCAGAACCAGCCTGCCCTTCCGGGGATGTGTTTGCTTTTTTTATCTTATTTTCTTTCATCCTGACTATTCCCCTTTCGTATCCACTGTAATTCCATGCTCTGCATAATAACGCGCCGCACCCTTATGGAAAGGAATGGTCATACCGGAAGTAGCGTTTTCCAGAGAAAGCTCCGCTCCTTTTGCATTCTCAGCAGAAATCTCGTCTGCATGGTCAAAAATTGCCGCAGTCATATCATAAACTGTATCCTCATCCAGAGATTCGGACACTACGATCGTCGCCTTGACTGTGATGGTTTCTACAGGCTCATCCTGTCCCGGATAGGTTCCTGCCGGAATCTGGTAGGATGTATAATATGGACAGTCACTCAGGATCGAATCCCTGATCGCGCCATCAATATTGATCATATAGACACCATTGGTAGTTGCAAGCTCTGTGATAGCTGTTGTAGGTGCACCTGCAACAATAAACGCAGCATCAATTTTTCCATCCTTCAAAGATTCCTTGCTGTCCTCAAAAGACAGATACTGGGGATGGATATCATCCAGGGTAATGCCGCCTGCATTTAAAACATCCAGAGCATTGAAATATACACCGGAGTTTGCCGCACCGATAGATACGCTCTTGCCCTTCAGATCTTCCACTGTCTTAATGTCAGGATCCATGGTAAACAGCTGGACAGTCTCTGCATACAGGCCGCCCAGAGTCCTGAAATCATGGGTTGCACCGTCCTGTTCAAATGCTCTTACACCGTCCCATGCATAGGCCATTACATCTGACTGGACAAATCCAAGCTGAAAATCTCCGTCCTGTACTGACTGCAGGTTCGCTTTGGAACCACCTGTAGAAACCGCTGTAACCTTTACATTTGTATTATTGGTAATATACTGGGCCAGTACACCACCGTAGGAATAATACGTTCCCGCCGTACCGCCGGTACCGAACGTCAGACGTTCTTTACTTTGTCCGCAGCCGCTCAGAAGGCTGACTGCAAGTGCAAGAGTCAAAACAAGGCCAACAATCCTGCCAGCTTTTCTCCTGCCTCTGAAAAGCTCTTTGTTTCTCATAAATCCATCTCCTTCAGGTACATAATATTTTGAATTATAACATATTTTTTCAAAAAATGATAATCTTTATTGAACAATCTTACAAAAAACGTTACAATAAAAGAAAAACATGGATAACAAAATAAATAACAACCCAATGGAGGTATCTATTATGTCCGAAAGAAAATACCCTGTCATCACAATCAGCCGGGAGTTTGGTGCCGGGGGACACAGTATTGCAAGAGTAGTTTCAGAAAGGCTTGGTATCCCATATTACGATCGGGATTTTGCAAAACAGGCTGCTGCCAGAAGCGGATATTCCCAGGAGGATATTGATCGTGAGGGTGAAAATCTGAGCCGCAGCGCCAGACTTCTGGACAACATTCTGAATAACTCTGCAGGTTATTTCAGTTCCCATGATGCTATTTACCAGGCTCAGAAAGAGCTGATCCTTCAGTTCGCAGCAGAACAGGACTGTATTATTATCGGCCGCTGTTCCAATCTTATCCTGCGAAATGCCGGTATTCCCAGTCTGGATATTTTCCTTCATGCAGATGTGAATCTCCGCACAGAACATATTCAGAAATTAGGCTTAAACGGAAAGGAAGATCCCAGGAAATATCTCACCAAAATGGACAACCTGCGTGAAACCTATTTCAAAACCTATACAAAACATGAGCTTGGCACTTATCACGATTATGACCTGTGTCTGGATACCGGAACCCTTGGATACGATAACTGTATTGAGATTATCACTTCACTTGCAAAACAGCAGGGGTTGAATCTGAAGCATCAGTAGAAGGACCGCTGCAAGCTGTAAAACAGCAACAAGGCTGTGGCAATCAGAAAATCTGTGCCACAGCCTCTTTACTTCAGTCCTTTTAATAGTTGTTTCTAAATTTCTTTTATTTTACAAACTCATCCAGAGAACTGATCTGGATTCCTTCTTTTACAAAAGCCTCTCTGATTTTTTCCACAAACGCCAGAGCCTTGGCTCCGTCTCCATGAACGCAGACAGAATCTGCCTGAATATCAATATCTTTTCCTGTAATTGCAGTAATCTTTTTCTCTTTGACCATACGGATCACCCTGACAATAGCCTCATTTTCATCAGTGATCACAGCACCTTCCTTACGTCTGTTTACCAGAGTACCATCTTCTTCATAGGCGCGGTCTGCAAAAACCTCCATAGCTGTACGCAGGCCCATATCCTGAGCAGCCTTTGCCAGCTGTCCGCCGGAAAGAGCAAGTATGATCAGACTGCTGTCAAATTCTTTGATTGCCTCACAGATCGCAGTAGAAAGGGCATAGTCCTCTGCAGCCATATTATATAAGGCTCCATGAGGCTTTACATGCTGCATTTTTACACCGGTTACTCTGCAGAATGCATCCAGTGCACCCAGCTGATAAAGCACATATGCTTTTGCCTCTGCAGGGGAAACACTCAGATTTCTTCTTCCGAAGCCCATCAGATCAGGAAAACCCGGATGTGCTCCTATACGAATTCCCGCTTCCTTTGCCATTGCCAGCGTATTTCCCATAACTACCGGATCTGAAGCATGATAACCGCAGGCTACATTTGCAGAAGAGATCAGCGGAATGACCTTATCATCATTACCGATTTTATAGTTTCCAAAACTTTCTCCCAGATCACTGTTTAAATCTACTGTATACATTTACCTTACCTCTTTTCTATTTATTTCCCAGAGCGTGTTTGAAAAATCACTCCCTCAATCCGTATACAGGATCCTTACCTACAATCTTATCCCTTAATTTTCAGTACATTCTCAATAAATCCCGTATCTGCCTTTCCGTCGCAGAATACCTGATTCTTCATAATCTGATACTGGAAATCAAGGTTTGTCTCCACACCCATGACCACCATCTCATCCAGCGCAGAGCGCATTTTCTGCAGGGCAGCCTCTCTGTCAGGTGCATGAACGATTACCTTCGCAATCATGGAATCATACTCTGACGGAATCTTATAGCCTGTATAAAGGGCAGTATCCACCCGGACTCCGTTGCCTGCCGGAAGATGCATATGCTGTACTACTCCGGGACTTGGCATGAAATTTTTCTCAGGAATCTCTGCGTTGATACGGCATTCAATAGCATGTCCTTTAATCCGGATATCTTCCTGTTTAAAGCTTAACTCCTCTCCCATAGCCACACGAATCTGCTCAATGATCAGATCTGTGCCTGTAACCATCTCTGTTACTCCATGCTCCACCTGGATTCTGGTATTCATTTCCATGAAATAGAAGTTGCCTTTGGGGTCTACGATAAATTCAATAGTTCCTGCATTGGTATAACCTACTGTTTTCGCAGCAAGAACTGCATATTCATTCATTTTCCTGCGGGTTTCTTCATCAATGGCAGGGGACGGGGATTCCTCGATCAGCTTCTGATGATTTCTCTGTACCGAACAGTCACGTTCTCCCAGTGCCACCACGTTTCCATGACTGTCTGCCATGATCTGAATCTCCACATGGCGGGGATTTTCTACAAAACGTTCAATGTACATGGTATCATCCCCAAAAGCATTGGCTGATTCTCTCTGTGCCATATTAAACTGAAATTCAAATTCATCCTCATTTGCAGCCACACGCATTCCCTTGCCACCACCGCCTGAGGAAGCCTTGATCATAACCGGATATCCAATCTCTTCAGCCAGTTTTTTACCTGTTTCTGCATCGTATACAGGTTCCTTTGTTCCCGGTACAACCGGTACCCCGGCATCCATCATGGTTTTACGGGCATGGGATTTATTTCCCATCTTATCGATCACATCCGCATCCGGTCCGATAAAGGTAATTCCGTTTTCTTTGCATTTGCGGACAAACTCACTGTTTTCTGAAAGAAAGCCAAAACCGGGATGGATAGCATCTGCTCCCATATTTTCTGCTGCAGCAATGATCCGGTCCATGTTCAGGTAGCTGTTTCTGGCAGGACCTTCTCCGATACAGATACGCTGGTCTGCCAGCTGTACATGAAGGCTCTTAGCATCTTCTTTTGAATAAACAGCTACACTTCGGATCCCCAGATTCCTGCAGGCACGTATGATCCGAACTGCAATCTCCCCACGGTTGGCGATCAAAATTTTATTAAACAATATGAAAGCCTCCTTATCCTACAGTCTCTTAACACGGAACAGAGGCTGTCCATATTCTACTTTCTGTTCATTACTTACCAGAACTGCTTCAATCTCACAGTCATAGTCACTCTGGATCTCATTCATAAGCTTCATAGCTTCCAGAATACACACCGTCTGTCCTGCTTTTACCTGATCTCCCACCTTTACAAAAGCAGGTACATCCGGAGCAGCTGCAGAATAGAAGGTTCCTACGATAGGAGAAGTGATAAACAGACTTTCCTCCTCTTCTTCCTCTGCTTTTTCCACAATTGTATTCACAGGTGCAGATGCAGCCACAGGAACTCCCGCTGCAACTACAGGAGGATGATCCAGCTTACTCATTGTAATCTTTACATCCTTGTCCTTATATGTGAATTCATTAAGGGATGAATCCTCAATAATCTTTACCAGTCCTTCAATCTTCTCTAAATCCATCGAACATTATCCTTTCTGTCTATTTTATATTATTTTTTACGGTTATTCTTCAAACAGCTTGCGCAGTCTCTTTGCCACCAGACGGCAATCCAGAACCTCTTTACATGGCTGATGAATGATCTTTCTCAGTCCGTCAAGTTCTTTCATTTCCTCAACATAAAGAGCCTGAGCCTCCTGTACGGTAATTGCCTTGAAATGTATCTTATCATCTGTTTTTCTCTGTACCAGCTTGGGAATATCCACAGATGCCACTGTGGCAATTTTCCCATAACCGCCCGTTGTCTGACGGTCAGCCAGCAAAATGATAGGTTTACCATGGGAAGGTACCTGTATAGCCCCAAATGCGATTCCGTCGGAAATAATATCCGAAGTCTTCTTAGGAGCAATAAACGGTCCCTCCAGCCTGCAGCCCATACGGTCAAATTCATTTGTCACTGTATACTCACTGCCCAGGAAAGTCTTGATGCCCTGTTTGCTGAACATACCATCCTGCGGTCCCATTACTACCCGCAGTGTTGCTTCTGTCTGATCAAACTCATCCATATCAAGCTTTCGGGAAAGGAAAAACGGCAGATAACGTCTCTTAATACGAAATCCGATATAATCGTCCGCTTCCAGTTTTCTTCCCTTAAATCCGCCCAGACCACTCTTTAAATTGGTGCATCGGCTTCCCATCACTACCGGAATATCCAGATAACTGGAAAAAGCAATATAACCTCTGCTTCCCGTTCTGGCGCTTCCAAATTTCAGTACATCTCCCTTATTCATATACAGGGCTGTATACATGGGAGCCGGCTCTCCATTAATGGTTGGCTGGAAATCTCCGCCTGTGATTGCAATGATAGTAGCTGATGTAAATTCAAGGGTTGGGCCTATCAGCGTTATCTCCAATACTGCCTCATTCTCCGGATTATCCAGAAGAAGATTGGCTATTTTGAATGAACGGACATCCATGACTCCTGCCACACTGAATCCCTGACTCTGATATCCATAACGCCCCAGATCCTGAACCGTTGTCATCATTCCGCCTTTTAATATACGAATTCCCATTTTATGCCTCCTCATGAACGGTGCACTGGTATTCGCCACGTTCTACTAATTCTCTGATCCGTTTGTACTCATCTTCATCGATCGGTACAAAACGGATATAATCTCCTGCCTCTACCAGAATCGGGATTTCACGGTCCGGATCATAGGTTTTTACAGGTGTCATTCCCATCAGCTGCCATCCTCCCGGAGAATCCAGAGGATAAATCCCTGTCTGGGAACCACCGATTCCCACACTTCCTGCATTGATCTTGATTCTGGGATTTGCAAGACGGGGTGTATGGATCCTTTCATCCAGCCCGCCCAGATAACAAAAGCCCGGAAGAAAACCAAGCATATAGATCAGGTAATCTCTGGAAGAATGAATCTTTATTACTTCCTCTACGGAAAGTCCGGCATGTTCTGCAATATTCTCAATATCCGGACCATATTCTCCTCCATAGCATACAGGGATCTCATAAACTTTTCTGCATCCTTCACCTGCTGTAACTTCCATCTTTAACAGAATTTCCAGTCTTTTTTTCAGGTCATCGTAGGAAATCACACGCGGGTCATAATTAACCAGCAAAGAACAGAACGCAGGGATCATATCTACAACTCCCTCTATATGCTGTTCTTTCATAAGCTGTACAGTGGCAGTGATCTTCCGGTTGATCTCCGGACTGATCTCTTTGCCAAATTCAACCAGAACAGAAGAATCACCTTCTGTTAAAATTCTAATGTCCGGCATAATCTGCTCCTCTTTTCTTAATCTTTTCGCCATGTCTTTTTATCTGCTTCTTTCTGCATCACATGGCTGTTAATGAACCAAAAAGGTGTAACCTGGACGATCACACCTTTTTGACATACTCTCCAGTCTGAAAACCGGATACATTTTCCTCAATTATAACAATGTACCGATCTTAGATACAAATGTAGTCACACCGAGGTATGCTGTAAGAATTACCACGATCACTCCAAGAATGGTAAGTACTACCGGATGATGATAATTCTCTCCCATAATAGATTTCTTATGTGCAGCGATCAGACAGATTGCCAGGGTGATCGGAAGGATCAGACCATTCACAGCACCTGCAAGTACAAGAAGTACTGCCGGATTTCCAAGGATAAACATAATGGCTGTAGAAATAATGATAAATCCGATGATCACTTTATTTTCATTTTCCTCGATAGACTTGCTGAAAGTCTTCAGGAAGGAAACTGAAGTATAAGCTGCACCGATAATGGATGTGATTGCTGCGCACAGAAGAACCAGACCTGCAAAACGGTATCCGATTTCACCAGCCCCCTGCTTGAAGGCGTCTGCTGCAGGATTTGCAGCATCCAGTGTTACGCCCTTGACAACAACGCCCAGAACAGCCAGAAACAGGAAAATACGAACAATCGTAGCAATGATCATACCCATAACAGAACTCTTGTTGATCTCTTTCAGGTTCTTCTCGCCTGTAATTCCTGCATCAATCAGACGATGTGCGCCGGAGAAAGTGATATATCCTCCAACAGTACCTCCCAAAAGTGTAAGGATTGCAGGAATCAGATTTGTGGCACCGGCTTCCGGTACAAATGTATTCTTCAATGCACTTCCTACCGGTGGTTTTACCACAATGATCACAACAAAGATTACGATAATCATAATGGCACCCAGTACCTTGGTAATAGTATCCATGGCACTTTTGGCATTTTTCAGCACAAATACCAGGATTGCCAAAAGACCTGCCAGTATGTAACCAACTTTGGTAGGTATTCCAAGCAATGTGTTAAAACCAAGTGCTCCGCCACCTACGTTTCCGATATTAAATACCAGACCACCGAATACGATCAGTATCGATACCAGATATCCCAGTCCCGGAAGTACCTTATTGGAAACATCCTGACCACGAAGTCCGGTCACACAAAGCACACGCCAGATATTCAGCTGTGCAATGGCTGCAAGGATTACGGAAACCAGGATAACAAATCCAAAACTTTCCTGATACTGTCCGGTAAAGGTTGCTGTCTGTGTCAGGAATCCTGGTCCGATTGCAGATGTGGCCATCAGAAACGCTGCGCCAAGTAAGGCTCCGCCACTCTTTTTCTTTTCGCTCATTTTTATTGCCTCCTTTTCATGTTATTATCGCACATTATACTAAAAAATGAATATTTACACAAGCAAAAATTATTTTGATAACTTTTTGATGTCGAATTTTTGTTACTGTTCACTGGTAATATCCCGCGAGGTGTTTTTTGTGAGCGAAGGTCACAGAAAACCCGAGACATACTGCGCGAATTTATGCGATTAGCATAAATTCTGTGCATCGCGAAGCGTGTTGCTGAGAACGGAGTGAACAGTAACGAATTTTTATAATCTGTATTTTGTAATAAAAAACAGCAAAAGAGTACCCGGATTCCCATCCGATACAGCTCCTTTGCTGTTTTTTCAGTTAAAATGTAAATTTATCCGCAAAATATGCATCCAGTTCATCAATCTTCACACGAACCTGCTCCATAGTATCACGGTCGCGGATTGTAACTGCTCCGTCATTTTCGGACTCAAAGTCATAAGTTACACAGAACGGAGTACCGATCTCATCCTGTCTTCTGTAACGTTTACCAATGTTTCCACGATCATCATATTCACAGTTATATTTCTTGCTTAACTGCTGATAGATCTTCTCTGCGCCCTCATTAAGCTTCTTGGAAAGAGGAAGCACACCGATTTTAACAGGTGCAAGCGCCGGATGGAAATGAAGAACTGTACGAACATCATTCTTCTCTGCATCCAGAACTTCTTCGTCATATGCGCTGCACAGGAATGCAAGTACCACACGGTCAGCTCCAAGTGACGGCTCGATTACATATGGAATGTATTTCTGTTTCTTCTCATCGTCAAAATATGTCAAATCCTGTCCTGATACGTTCTGATGCTGTGTCAGGTCATAGTCTGTTCTGTCAGCGATTCCCCAAAGCTCGCCCCATCCGAATGGGAACAGGAACTCTACGTCAGTAGTAGCTTTGCTGTAGAAGCTTAACTCTTCTGCATCATGGTCACGATAACGAACTTCTTCATCCTTCAATCCAAGAGAATGTAACCAGTTCAGGCAGAAGTTCTTCCAGTATGCAAACCACTCAAGGTCTGTATCCGGCTCACAGAAGAATTCAAGCTCCATCTGCTCGAACTCACGTGTACGGAATGTGAAGTTACCCGGTGTGATCTCGTTACGGAAAGATTTACCGATCTGACCGATACCAAACGGGATTTTCTTACGTGATGTTCTCTGAACATTCTTGAAGTTTACGAAAATACCCTGTGCTGTTTCAGGTCTTAAGTATACTGTATTCTTGGCATCCTCTGTAACACCCTGGAATGTCTTGAACATCAGGTTGAACTGACGGATATCTGTAAAGTTATGTTTGCCGCATGTAGGGCATGGTACATTGTGATCTTTGATGAAGTTCATCATCTCTTCCTGAGACCATCCGTCTACAGAGCTCTCAAGTTCAATGCCATTCTCCTGGCTGAAGTCTTCGATGATCTTATCTGCGCGGAAACGCTCATGACATTCCTTACAGTCCATCAGCGGGTCAGAGAAGCTTCCCAGATGTCCGGATGCAACCCATGTCTGCGGGTTCATCAGAATTGCACAGTCAACACCTACATTGTATGGGGATTCCTGAATAAATTTCTGCCACCATGCACGTTTTACGTTATTCTTTAATTCTACACCAAGATTACCATAATCCCATGTGTTTGCAAGACCACCATAGATTTCGGAACCCGGGTAAACAAATCCTCTTGCCTTTGCCAGCGCAATGATTTTGTCCATTGTTTTTTCCATGACTATTCTCCTCGTTCTTTTTATAAAATGCGTGTAACTGTTCATATCCGTCAGGCAATTTGGTTCACAATCCATTCCGCTATTTGATTAACGTAATAAACAGCTACAATTAACGTTATTATAACTGTATCTGATTTCTTTTTCAAGGTATCTCAGCTCATTATTTCCAGAATTTCCAGACTTTTGAACCGTTTTTCAGTGTTCGCAGCAATATAGGTATGGATATGACGTTCCAGTTCATGGAGTACTTCTTCTGTAACAGTAAATGTATAAAGCTTCCCAAGAGAAGCAG
Organism: Blautia sp. Marseille-P2398; assembly: GCF_964240315.1. Taxonomy (NCBI): domain Bacteria; kingdom Bacillati; phylum Bacillota; class Clostridia; order Lachnospirales; family Lachnospiraceae; genus Blautia; species Blautia sp. Marseille-P2398. Next base: position 113,273 of record NZ_CAXSTD010000007.1, on the reverse strand, counting down.
TTACTATGTACTGCATGGCATATAATGCAGGTGCTGAGATTCTCTTTGCATCATTTACATGTCCCAGACAGGCTTTATCCAGAATACCATGATTCTGCTGAGAAAAGAAAAGCTCTTCTCCCTCCACAGGCTGTCTTTCGCAGCACACACAATGAAACAGTGAAGGACACAATCCCTGTGCAGCCATCATACGAAGTTCAAAAATACACCTCACCAGCCTGTCATCAATATTCGGGTTCAGAAGTGCCTTCACTGTCACATACAGAAGGTTCATAGATTCTTTCTCGTCAATCCCCTCCTGTCCGAAATAATCTGCCAGTTCCAGAAAATAATATCCATAGTAGATTCCAGGCTGTTCGCCTGCCAGTTCCACAAAATGATGACTGATGGATACCTGATTCAGATTATAACTGGAACGCCCCTCATAAAGGGCAAAGGTTCCAAACACAAAAGGATTGGCAGCCGCCAGAAACTGGCTGTTTGGGCGGCGGGCTCCTTTTGCAAACGCGGAAATCTTGCCTCTTTCTCTGGTGAGAAGGACGATCCGCTTGTCATATTCTCCCACAGGCATGGCAGAGAGCACTACTCCCTGCACAGTTATCAAATCACTCATTCTCTCTGTTTCCTGACTGTCTTTTTATTTAGATTTCCTTCTTATCGTAACCAAAGTTCTTGATAAGGAAATCACTGTCTCTCCAGTCTTTCTTTACTTTTACCCAAAGCTTCAGATTCACTTTTGATTCCAGCATACGCTCAATCTCATATCTTGCATTACTTCCGATTTTCTTTAACATCGCACCCTGTTTGCCGATGATAATTCCTTTGTGAGATTCTCTTTCACAGATAATTGTCGCATCAATATCCACGATTGGATTTTTTCCCGGACGTGTTTTCATCCGGTCAATGGCAACTGCGATCCCATGCGGAATTTCCGCATCCAGTGCATGAAGTGCTTTCTCGCGGATGATCTCAGCCACGATCTGGCGCTGAGGCTGATCAGTAACTGTATCCTCGTCATAGAACATAGGACCGTAAGGCAGATATTTCAGGATACAACCGATAATATCCTGTGTATTCTGTCCACGCAGTGCGGAGCATGGGATAATCTCTGCGAAATCGCATACTTTTCGGTAGGTGTCAATAGCAGGAAGGATTTCTTCCTTTGATACAGTATCAATTTTGTTGATGATCAGGATTACCGGCACTCCGATTCCCTGAAGCTGTTCTGCAATATGACGCTCTCCTGCCCCGATAAAGGTACTTGGCTCTACCAGCCACATAATGGCATCTACCTCTTTTAAAGTTCGCTCTGCCACCTGGACCATATATTCTCCCAGCTTATTCTTTGCCTTGTGGATACCGGGAGTATCGAGAAATACGATCTGACCTTCGTCACAGGTATAAACGGTCTGGATACGGTTTCTGGTTGTCTGTGGTTTCTTGGATGTGATAGCGATCTTCTGTCCGATGAGATGATTCATCAGAGTAGATTTACCTACGTTTGGACGTCCGATAATCGCTACAAATCCGGATTTAAAATTTTCGTTCATTCTGTTCTTTCCTTTTTTAACAATTGATCAGTGGTTTCACTTCCATCAGTACATCAGAAGCCTCAGCCACCTTGCTCTCGCTTCCCACTACACAGATCTGATCTGCTGCCAGAACTGCCTCTATGATCTCGGCCAGTGCATGAATATCCTCTGCAGACGCATTCAGGATCTGATCACGTTCTTTCTGGAGCATCTCCTCTGTCACACCGCAGAAATATGCTGTCTTGGAAACAGAACCTTTCATCTGAGGTGTCCTGGGCACATCCTTTCCGCTGATGGTACCAATGATATATTTTGTCATCTCCCGCTCATCTGCCTGGAAATTACGGATATAATCCGGAATCCCCTTATATACATCCAGTGTACGTTTCAGATGAGGATCGCGGTAAGATACCAGATAGCTCTCACCATTCCTCTTAAATCCGCTCATGCATCCATATGCACCGCCCTTTACGCGCAGATTCATCCACAGATAATCATAACTTAAGATAACCTTCAGAATTTCCAGTGCACCTGTATATTCCAGGCCTTTTTTCTTAAAGTTACCAGTCTGAGCCACATACTGGACCTGTCCGGAAGTCTTAAATCCCTCATTCTTCTTTGTGCAGGTCAGCTTCTCTTCCGATTTCTCCACCGGCTCTGTGCCAAGTCCTGCCTTTACAGCTCCCGCCAGTTTCTGAACTGTCTCCAGGGACTCTCTCTCACCTGTATAACTGATCATAAAGTTCTCCGGACGGAGAATTTTTTTCATCAGTTTGCAAAGCTCTTCTACAGTTTCCTCTTTTCGCTGTTCAAAATCTTTTTCCAGTTTCTCGATAAACTGATAATATCCGATTCCCGCCATCTCATCCTGGAATGCAGCCATCGGAGAAGAATATGCCGCTGCTCTGAGTACAGCAGTGGAATGTCCGGCACCTGTCAGGTTTACCTGTGCCCTGGACTTCACAGATGCAACAATCTCATAGAGACGCTTGGTATCTTCCAGTTTCGAGCTGTTCAGGATCTCCCCAATCATTTTGAAAAGGAAATCCATTTTTTTATAGAGTGCCTTACCTCTTACAGAGAACATAGCCTGAAACTCTTCTGTAGAATCAGCTCTGTCAAAAACCTCTACCCCACAGTTGATACCGCCTGTATTGGCATTGATCTCATTAAACAGTTCTCCGTATGTGTAATGCTCTGTATCCACATATCCAAGTACGGATTTCAAAAGTCCCAGATAAGGAATCTGCTCAGGTGCGATACTGTCAGTCTTAAACATCAGATCTACATAACCGATGCCATTTGTGCATACATCATGGTAAAGGAACAGACTGTTGTCTACAGTTAATTCTTCATTTACGATCTTTGCAGCTTCCTTCTTAATATCGCTTCTCTTTAACATCGGAATGCACTCCAGTGCTTTTGGATCTTCGCCGGCTTCCTGATATGCTTCCAGTGCTTTCGTCTTCTCAACCATTGCATCCAGCTGTTCTTCAGAAAGACTGCTTCTGTATGCTTCCAGCTTCTCCTCCAGTTCTTTTTCACGCTGGGCTGCCAGACCTTTCTTCGGTATAAGAGTCATGATGCATCCATGGGGATTTTCAAGAAGATATTTACGGATCAGTTCTTCAAAATATCCTTCGTTTACTGCCTTTTTCAGGTTTTCAAAAACTGTAAGCTGCTGTACCTGTGCAAAGGGATTTCCTTTTTCATACAGCCAGTCTCCCAGAATATCCAGACTGTACATCAGTCCTTTTGGATAAGAGGAAAAATCAGCTTCACGATAACGGAATTCAAAGTAATTGATTCCAGCCTCTACAGCTTTCTTATCAATTCCATTCTTAACAATATCTCCCAGTACCTGTCTGATCACAGATACGAATTCTTCTTTTCTGTCCGGATTGGAACCTTTTGCAATTACTGTAAAATATGGCTGGAGAATACCATCATCATAAGATCCATAGACATCCTTGCCTGCTTTTACATCCAGAAGTGCCTGCTTTAACGGTGCTCCCGGTGCGCTTAACAGTGCGTAATCCAATACCTCAAATGCCATCGCCATCTGACTGTCCGCAGCATTTCCAACAACCATGTTATAAGAAAGATAGGTATTGTCCTCTTCTCCCTCATTCTCAGCAACCGGATACTCAAGAGTCACATCCCGGCATGCTCCGAATTCTTTCTGTTCCTGAATAACAGAATCCACATCCAGATAATCAAAATGCGACAGATAATGCTCATCCAGGAATGCCAGTTTCTCTTCCATATCCATATTTCCATACAGATAAATATAGCTGTTGGATGGATGGTAATAAGTTCTGTGGAAATTCAGGAAATTCTCATAGGTAAGATCCGGAATATTTTTCGGATCACCGCCTGATTCACATCCATAAGTGGTATCAGGGAAAAGGTGATTCATAATCTCCCGTTCCAGAACTTCATCCGGTGAGGAGAAAGCACCTTTCATCTCATTATATACAACACCGTTATATTTCAGCGGTCCTTCCTTCTGTTCCAGATGATAGTTCCAGCCTTCCTGACGGAAAATCTCTTCTCTTTTATAGATATTCGGATAAAATACCGCATCCAGATAAACATGCATCAGATTCTGAAAATCCTTATCATTGCAGCTGGCTACAGGATAGCAGGTTTTATCCGGATAAGTCATGGCATTCAGGAACGTATTCAGAGAACCCTTTACCAGTTCTACGAAAGGATCCTTTAATGGAAATTCCCTTGAACCGCAGAGTACACTGTGCTCCAGGATATGTGCCACACCTGTGCTGTCCTTAGGCGGTGTGCGGAATGCAATATTAAATACTTTATTCTCATCATCATTCTCGATCAGCATAACTCTTGCACCTGTTTTCTTATGGCGCAGAAGCCAGCCTGTAGAATGGATATCTGTCAGATTTTCTTCTGTCACAACTTCATAAGCCGTCAAATTTTCTTTGTTCATGTATGCCTCCAGTAATTTTTTTTTGGCTTTTCTTTATAATCCGCCTTCTCCCGGGAAATGTGCCTCATAAACTTCTCTTGCTGCCCTTGTTATCATTTCCAGTTCTTCCTGCATGTTGATTTCCTCCGGAAATGCAATGGCAGTGGTATAAATATCGTTCTGAATCTTACTCTTTGCACTTTTCTCACTGATATGGACAATCCCGCACAAGATCGTGTTATAGGCCTTATCCTTCTCGCAGAGTTCCATATAGGTTTTGACCATATGGCAGCATTCTCTGTAAAGCAGTTCTCTGTGAAGCTCACTTTTCTCCTGCATTTCTCTGAATTTCAGCCTGGTAAGATTTTTCCCGATTTCTTTTCTGGCCCTCTTTAAACCAAACAGCTTTCCCGCTGTATCCTTGTTATATTCCATTGCCATCCAAAGTGCCAGATATCCATCAGCACGTGTACCGGAGCCTGCCTCTGAAGGTTCTCCGTAACGCAGTTCCCACAGTTCCTTACGGACAGCATTTGCCTCCTCATCTTCACCTGCCGCAATAGACTGGTCAAGAAACATCTTTCTTTTCATCGGATCATGCTCTCTGTAATAAAGAGCAATTGTTGGTGTGTCTGTCATATATTTGTCCTTTCCGGTTACTTTATCTGCAACTGTCTGCTGCCTTTACAGTTACCTTTCTCTTACAATCCAAAACTCTACTTTCATGGCTCTTCATAGGTAAGCTCTGTTTCTGCCAGAGACAGTGCCTCTTCAATAACCTGATCCATATCCATGTAGCGATACATGCCAAGTCTTCCGCCAAAGATCACATTCTTCTCTTCCAGTGCGCGACGTTCATATTTGTCAAACAGTTCACTGTTCTTCGGGTCATTGACCGGATAGTACGGCTCTTTGCCTTTCTCCCATGCTGCCGGATATTCTCTGGTGATCACAGTCTTTGGCTGTGTACCAAATTCAAAATGTTTATGCTCGATGATCCTTGTATACGGAACTTCATAATCTGTATAATTGACAACCGCATTGCCCTGATAATTTCCCATATCCAGCACTTCTGTCTCAAATTTCAGTGATCTGTATTCCAGTTCTCCGTAACAATAGTCATAAAATTCATCGATCATACCTGTAAAGAGTACTTTATCTGCCTGTGCAGTCAGTTCTTCTCTGTTTGCAAAGAAATCTGTATTCAGACATACCTGTACACCCTCCAGAAGTTTCTTCACAATACGTGTATATCCACCTTTGGGGATTCCCTGATAAGGATCTTTGAAATAGTTATTATCATAAGTATAACGCAAAGGCAGTCTTTTTATGATAAATGCCGGCAGATCTTTACACTCCCTGCCCCACTGCTTCCTTGTATATCCCTCTACCAGTTTCTCATATACGTCCTGTCCAACCAGTGCAAGCGCCTGTTCCTCCAGGTTCTTCGGATGGGTAATGTGCATTCTTGCGATCTGTTCCTGTATCTTCGCTTTTGCCTCTGCAGGAGTACGTACTCCCCAGAGCTGATGGAAGGTATTCATATTAAACGGCAGATTATATAACTCATCCTTATAGACCGCGATCGGTGAATTTACAAAATGATTAAATTCTGCAAACTGATTGATATAATCCCACACCTGTTTTCTGGAAGTATGAAAGATATGTGCACCGTATCTGTGTACCTGGATCCCCTCTACTTCTTCTGTGTAAATATTACCGCCGATATGACCTCTCTTATCGATCACAAGGCATGTTTTCCCCCGTCTTGTGGCCTCATGTGCAAATACTGCACCAAAAAGGCCGGCTCCTACTATCAGATAATCATATTTCTTCATGTGCGACACCTTCTTCTTGTAATAATCAAGCGGATAAAATCATCCGCTTCGCTACTTGCTCATAACCGAATAACTGCTCCGCAGTTTATCAGGAGAAGTTTCTACTTCTCCTGATACAAGTAAGTCCCTACACACTACTTATTACTTTTCGCAACTTTCACAAGGGACTTACTTGATTCGGTTAAAAAAGCAGTAACGCTTTTTTGCGCTACTGCCATTATAACAAATTCATCCGAAAATGGATAGTCTTTCTATTCTATTATTTTCCTGTCACTTTATCAAACACATCTGTGATTTCTTTGGATGGTGCTTTTGTAGCCAGACTGAAGATAATGATCATCACAAGGCTGACAGCAAAACCTACAGCCAGAGAATAAAGTCCTGTATAAGAACCAAGAGTCTGTCCTGCTACAAACGGTATATAATCCCAGACGATAACTGTCAGACCACCGGAAACAATACCTGCAACTGCACCTGTAAGGTTTGTTCTTCTCCAGAACAGTGACATTACCACAGTCGGACCAAACGCTGCACCAAGACCGGCCCATGCATTGGATACCAGTCCCATGATACTGCTGTTCGGATTCCACGCGATCACAAATGCCAGAACAGACACCACGATAACCGTAAGTCTTGCAACTGCAAGGATTTCCTTTGAGTCTGCATCCTTCTTAATGAACTGATGATATAAATCCTCAGATGCTGCGGACGCTGTTACCAGAAGCTGTGAATCCGCTGTGGACATAATTGCCGCAAGAATACCGCAGAGGAAGATTCCTCCGATAAACGGAAGTCCCAGATGACTGGAAAACAGTTTATTGATCATCTCGATAAATACACTCTCTGAGGAAGATGCACCATTTTCACCAAGTACAGTCGGAAGCAGATATGCACGACCTATAATACCGATAAAGCACGCTGCTGTCAGAGAAAGGATATCCCACACGATTGCAATCGCACTGGATTTTTTTAATTCTTTCTCACTCTTTACAGCCATGAAGCGGGTAAGGATGTGAGGCATACCGCAGTATCCAAGTCCCCATGCAAGCTGGGAAAAGATTTCAACAAATGTATATGGGCGCTCTCCGTTCTCAAAAGGATTCAGGAAAGCTGCTGCTCCACCCGGTGCTCCGCTCTGTGTCAGAAGATCACTCAGACTTCCGCTCAGTGTCAGATATGCAACCAGCGGAACGATCAGAAGACCGATCAGCATCAGTGTTCCCTGTACAAAGTCAGTTACGCATACAGCCATAAATCCCCCCATAAATGTATAACAGAGGATAACTGCTGCACCAATTGCCAGAGCTATATGATAATCAATTCCAAATACTGTGTTAAAAAGTTTACCGCCCGCTGCCAGTGCAGAAGCTGTATAAACCAGGAAAAAGATTACAATCACGATGGATGAAAGCAATAACAGGATTCTCTTCTTATCCTGAAATCTGTTCTCAAAAAATGCCGGGATTGTAAGGGAATTGTTTGCTGCGATCGTATATTTACGAAGTCTGTGTGAAATACACACCCAGTTTAATACAGTTCCGATGAACAGACCTACAGCAATCCAGATCTGTCCTGTTCCCAGTGAATAAATTGCTCCCGGAAGTCCCATTAAGAGCCATCCGCTCATATCTGATGCCTGTGCTGAAAGAGCAGCTACCCATGCATTCAGTCCACGTCCGCCCAGAAAATAATCTTCCGAGCTGCTTGTTTTTTTCATATAAACCACACCAATGACTATCATAAGTAACAGATAGGCAACAAATGCGGACAATATGACCATTGTTGTACCACTCAAATTTACTCCTCCTTTTTTCTTCTTTTTTTCATACACTCTGGATTTGTCAAAGTATGTTCTGTTTCCTTCACATATTTATCCAAAAACAGAATACAGTCATTTTATATACTGCAAAAAGTAACCGGGTACCACTTCTGTACCCGGCTACTTTACCACATTACCTTAGCATCACGCAAGTGTATTTCTTGTTTTTCGACATTTTTCCGCCATTTTATGGAATTATTACTGTTACCGTCCGGCAAAGACCTTCACAGTAACTGTTTTATATTTTTACACCCAAACAGGTACTCTGTCAATCAGAAATTTATCTGTTCCTGTCTGCCAGCCTGTTTACATTCTCTTTTTGCTGTATGTTTTCTGCCTGCCAGAGCGTGTCTGAAAAATGCTTTACGCAAGATGTGCGTCACAATTTGTGGGAGATTTTGTTCGGATGAGGGCGTCGTAGTGGGCTACGACAACCGAATTCGGACAAAATATACCGCAAAGTGGGGCGTGCAGATTGCGGGAATGATTTTTCAGACACGCTCCAGGGCTTTATCTTTTTTCAGATAAACATTCTTAATATAGGAAATCAGTACCTCTTCCCCATGATCATTAAGTATCCGCAGCAGTCCCTCCAGATCTCTCTTTGTCTTCGGATGGATAAACCACAGCTTTTCCTTACCTTTCAGATAATAGTCCAGCGGCTGATGCTGATCATACTTATCCCCCAGATAATTTCTAGAAGCACTGATCCTGTCCATCACCATTTCCGCAATATATTTACGGGGCATGGGCACACCATTGATGATATGCTCATCTCCCGGTGCATAATCTACCCAGTACTCAAAATGATGTTTGTTGCGCCCTTTATGATGAAGCCAGGATTTTGATATTCCTGTATCTTCTCTTTCTGCATTGTTGGGACTTCTGTCTCCCTGATAGTATTTACATCCAACCAGAAATTCCACAGGTGCATATTTGGACAGGTCATGAAGCAGTCCCTGTTTATACATACCAGCCCGGAAACAGTAATGCATAACCAACAGCTTATGTCTGGTTATTGTTTTAAAGTGCAGCCACGGATGCATCTTTCTTCTCCTCCTCTACAGCCATCAGCACCACGATCGTACGCGGTGTGACCTTCAGCTTTTTACTATAAGTTTCCTGTTCCTGCTCCAGGAAACCATTCTCTTTCACAGCACTGGTATCAATCACTTTCTTCCATTTTCTATATCCTGCCAGATTAGGAAGCGCAAAAATACGATCTTCCCAGTGAAAGTTATATGCAACGTATATGGAAGCATCCTCGCTGCCGTCTGCCCGGTGCGCATAGGCGCCACAATACATAATTCCAAGCAGTCTGGATGTGTTCTCAGAATTCATATACCATGCGCGTTCTCCATGAAGGGAAACATCCGGCAGTCCCCTGGTCTGATAATCCACTCCGTACATTTCTCCCGGAACATGAAGAATCGGATGTTCTTTCCGGAAAGCAATGGCATTCTTTACAAACTGAAACAGGGATTCATTTTTCTTCAGTGCTTTCCAGTCAATCCATCCAACCTGATTATCCTGACAATAGGCATTATTATTTCCGTTCTGTGAATTTCCAAACTCATCCCCGCCATAGATCATAGGAACACCCTGACTGAGCAGCACCATAAGAAAAGCATTTCTGATCTGACGTTCTCTCATCTGTCTGATCTGCAGCCTTCTGCTTGGCCCTTCCACGCCACAGTTCCAGGAATAATTATAACTGCTGCCATCGTGATTATTCTCCTGATTTGCTTCATTATGTCTGTAATTATAGGTCACCATATCATTCATGGTAAAGCCATCCTGACAGGCCATATAATTGATAACTGCATAGGCATTGGGATTTCTTCTGATATGGTAAGCTGTCGCTGAAACCATATCCTCGTCACTTTTCAGAAAACGGCGCATATCCTGCAAAAATCCCGGATTATACTGTGCAATACATTTGTCTTCCGGTTTCTTCTTTTTCCGGATCTGGCTCTCATCAAAATCGTGAAACATCAGCCGGGTATCACTTAAAACCCCGTCATGCATCAGCAATTTGGCAGAAACTCCCTCACCCAATACATGAAATCCGTCTACATGATAGTAAAGTTTCCAGAACTGCAATGCCCTGAGTGCTGTCACAGGATTACATTCTCGTGAAAAATACATTTCCATGATACAGGCAATTCCGGCCTGATGCAGTTTTTTAATGAATGTTTTAAACTCTTTCTCCGGATCATCTGTTGCACAGTAAGATCTCTTGGGTGCAAAATAATAGCCATACATATATCCCCAGAAATTAACACGTCCCTGTGTATGCTTCTCAGATACCATTTTCTCAGATTCAGAATTCTTACAGGTACCGCTTTCCATAAATTCATATGCAGGCATCAGTTCAATTGTATTGATACCAAGCTCTTTCCAGTACGGGATCATTTCCTCCAGTGCCTGAAAAGTTCCCTTTGTACCGGTTATCGTCCGATTCGCTTTTGTATATCCGCGCACATGCAGTTTATAAAGGATCATTTCGTGATATGGAATAGCCGGATTTTTGTCGTTCTCCCAGTCAAAAACTTCTTTTTTAAGAAATCCTCCCCTGACTTTGTGCGGATTCGTACCCACCTCTGCACCAAAGCGTTCCCGTCCCAGAATCCTGTACGCACAGGGATCAGTATACACCTTTCCATTTATCAGAAAATTGTACTCGTACTCTTTCAGATTAAAATCCGGAATATACATTGCATATACATTTCCGGTTCTGTTTTCTTCTGTAAAAGGAATCTCCACATAAGGTTTTGCTGATCTCTTTTTGTAGAGAATCAGAGATGCTCTGCTGTCTTCCGGTACCTCAACTGCAAAGTTACAGCCATCTGCCAACGGATTTGCACCAGGCACAAGAGCCAGCCCCTTTTCTGTTTTCATCTTTCTGCTCTCAGCCATCTCTTTCTCTCCTTCATATTTTTTCTTGTTGCTCATTACACTTTTCAGAAACACTATACAACGCTATAATGTAATCTGAAGTTCTACCGGACAATGATCGGAACCCATAATTTCAGAATGGATTTCTGCGCCTTCAAGCTTATCCTTCAACTGTGGAGACGTGATAAAATAGTCAATTCTCCACCCTGCATTCTTCTCTCTTGCTTTAAATCTGTAAGACCACCAGGAATATCTGCCCTCTACATCCGGATAAAAATAACGGAATGTATCGATAAATCCACTCTCCAGCACCTTACCAAAGCATGCTCTCTCTTCATCTGTAAATCCGGCATTTTTCCGGTTGGTCTTAGGATTCTTCAGGTCGATCTCCTGATGTGCCACATTGAAATCCCCGCAGCAGATCACAGGCTTACTTTCCTGCAATTTCAACAAGTATGCCAGAAAATCCTCTTCCCAGTGCATACGGTATTCCAGTCTGCGCAGTTCACTCTGGGAATTTGGTGTATATACAGTCACCAGATAAAATTTTTCATATTCCAGGGTGATCACACGCCCTTCTTTGTCATGTTCCTCAATTCCAATTCCATACGCCACAGACAGTGGCTCTTTCTTTGTAAAAACAGCAGTTCCGGAATATCCCCGTCTGTTGGCATAATTCCAATACTGATAATATCCCGGAAGTTCCAGCTTCACCTGCCCCTGCTGGCATTTCGTTTCCTGCAGGCAGAAAATATCCGCATCAAGTGCTGCAAAGCTCTCTTCAAACCCTTTGCCAATGCATGCACGTATACCATTTACATTCCATGAGATTAATTTCATAATCAACTGATCCCCTTTGTTTTCTTATTAGCCCTGTTCAGCATTTGCTAACGATTCTCCCCTGAACGCTTCTGGTCTATTATAGCACGTTTCATGACTGTAAAAAACCTCTTTTTCTCCGGTTTCTGCTCATTGCATTTTTTTCCGGTTTCTGCTACAATGAACTGACATCAGATAAACATAGTCCCTGATAAATAAGAAAGAATGAGGAATATAAAATGAGTGACGAATTTACAGCTGGCGGATGTAACCCGAGTGACTGCGCTTCCTGCGGTGGTGGATGCAGTTCAGCCGGCGGATGCGATCCTGTTGAAAACCACAAGACAATCACCCTTACCATGGAAGACGATACAGAGGTAGAATGTGCGATCCTCACCGTTTTCCCGGTAGATGCGAAGGAATATATCGCACTTCTCCCACTTGATGAGAACGGTCAGAATGAAAACGGCGAGGTTTACCTCTACACATTTGCCCGTACTGAGAGCGGTGATCCGATGCTTTCCAACATCGAAAGCGATGAAGAATATGCAAAAGCTGCAGTTGCTTTTGACACAGTGCTTCAGAATGCAAAAGATTCTATGGATAAGATTGACTGATCTGTTAAAGAATTTCATATGTAAGACTAAAATAAGAACCATCATCATTTCATAAAATGTGTGATGGTTCTTATTTTTTATCTTATAGCAATTCCATAAAATAATGCAATCAAGACAGTTCAGCAGAGTGCGAGTTTCCTTATATAGCCCTCCTCGTAAATTATGTATATAAGAGAATTACTATACAGAATTTCGTCGCAAACTGCCATAAATACTACTATGAATAAAGGTTATATATCATAAACACTGCGCACTTTCAGTCCATCCGGCTTTCCATCGAGTATCTTCACTCTGTATTCTCCTGCATTCATGTCAAAATAATTATCTTCAAGAATCAGGTCATCATTCTCATTCCGGATTTCCACACTCTTTGCATATGCTTCTGCCTTAACAACTATCTCATCTCCGTCTACGCGCACAGCCAGTCCGGGATTCAGATAGTGGAAGTATTTCGGATAGGAAAAAATCACAGTTCCCTGAGAAATAATCTGATCATTTTCCCATGCCTCATAACTTACATATTCATTAAAACAGTCAATCTGGGGAAGTTCGACCTTATCCATCCATACAGCAGACAATGCCGGTACTTCCAGCCACTGTTCTTCCTCCCTCAGAATTGTGGCATCTGTCTTTCGCACTGCCCATTTCACCAGAACCCTGTGAGCATCCAGCGTTTCATTGGTCACATTCAGACGGATGGATTTTTCAAATTCAAAATGCTGACGGTTCATATCCGCTTCCACTGTCATCCAGCTCTGTTCTTCACAGGAAAGCATTACAGGCGCAAAGAATCTCTTCGCATAATAATGAAGCGCTTTCCAGCGTCCGTAATAATCAATGGATGACCAGGAAATAACCGGCCAACAGTCATTTAACTGCCAGTAGATTGCACCCATACAACGTCCCCGGTTTCTGCGGTAATGCTCGACTCCATATCGGATTCCATCTGCCTGGAGAAGCTGAGATGCATAAACAAAATCGCTGAAGTTCTCAGGATAACGGTATGCTGCCTGCATGTATTTGGCAATTTTTCCATTTCCTCCGTAATTTCTCTGATGTTTCTCCATCACATAAGAAAATGGATTCAATTCTTTCGGATCATCTGTTACTGTTTCAAGCGTTTTTACAGACGGGAATGACTGAAAACCAAACTCAGATGCATATCTGAAGAAATATTTACGATATTCTGAAAATGGCTTATTGCCATGCCATACTTCCCAATAATGCACATCTCCACGGTTCGGATCATTGGGTTCATCAAAGGAACCGCCTGATGACGGGCTTGCAGGCCAGTAGAAGGTATCCGGGTCGTATTCGCTGAGAACTTCCGGAATAATGCGCTCATACATAAACAGATAATCTCTCATTTCTGTCGGCTTTGTCACCCAGGTGCCCTGCTTTACAAACATTTCCATCTCATTGTTTCCGCACCACAGGGCAAGGGATGCATGATGACGGAGACGTTTGATATTATCAATAAATTCCTGACGGATATTTGCCTCAAACTCCGGTGTCAATTCATAGACAGAGCATGCAAACATAAAGTCCTGCCATACCATCAGCCCCAGTTCATCACAGAGATCAAAGAACCAGTCCTCAGGATAATAGCCGCCGCCCCAGACACGTACTGTATTAAAGTTCGCTCTCTTGCACTGAAGAAGTAATTCTCTGGTACGTTCTCTGGATGTTCTCTGCAGAAGATTGTCCTCAGGGATATAGTCAGCGCCCATGGCAAAGACCTGATAACCGTTTACTTCATGAGCAAAGCTCTCGCCCCACTGGTCTTTCTCTCTATGCATGGTCAGCGCACGGAGACCGATTTTTCTGCACCAGGTGTCTACAATCTTATCTCCGGCTTTCAGGTCTACCTGCACCTGATATAACGGCTGTTCTCCCAGTCCATTTGGCCACCAGAGCTGCGGATTTTCAATCTCCATTTCATCCGGACAGTCATCCCATATGGTTTTTGTTCCATTCGGTGCAGTTACAGTCACCTGATATTCCAGTGCCTGTGCACCTTCATACCCATCTGCTTCGCTCTCTTCCTCATCAACAGTCTCCACATCTACTTCCGGAACCAGCAGGACTTTGCCATCCTTATGTACCTGACGGATATACACGCTGTCCAGTCTGGCAGTTTCAATTCCCAGAAGTGTTACAGGACGGAAGATACCTCCATCCGGCAGACATGCACCCCAGTCCCAGCCGCACATATAGTGAGCTTTGCGCAGATGCATAAATCCCTCAATTGTGTCTTCATTTCCCCTGTTTTTATATTTCTTAAATGCCTCTGCCATGAACTTCAACGGAGAGCGAATGATAACGCGTAAGGTATTTTTGCCGTTTTCAAGCAGCTCTCCTACCGGGAATTCCCAGATTCTGTGCATGTTATCAACTTTTCCAAGACAACATCCATTCAGATAGATGTCCGCAATCGTATCAATCCCGTCAAATCTCAGGATCACTTCCTGACAATCTTTAAACTGCGCTTCTTCATAATTAAATACCGTTCTGTATTCATAATCCTCCTCCATCAGTGCTTTCGCCTGATATTCATTATCCCCAAAGAACGGATCCGGCATCTTTCCGGTCTTAAGAAGTGCCGCATAAATATCCCCCGGAATCTGTGCCGGAATCCAGTCCAGTTGTCTGATATTGCACAACTGCCAGTTTTCATGAAGCTGTAATTTTATCATTTGTCTTATCCCTCTTTGATTATTTTTTACATATGTTTGCATTCAACTATATATATAATATCATACTGCCCTTTTCTAAATCAACTCTGCAAAAGAAATCATTACTGTTCACTCCGTTCACAGTAACCCGTTTACAGTAACAGGAAATCTTTTGCTTGACATTCCCGGAAATTCTATGCACAATAAAGGGAACAGAAACTATGATGTATGGAGTATATAGAAATGAAAGAAAAGTTATATACCATTCCACTTAATGATGCGGTAAATGCCAGTGATGAGTGTCCTTTCTGTTTTATTGAGCGGGAACTGGAGCAGAACTCGCTGGATTTTGTACTGGGTAACAGTTCTTCTTATATGGAAAGTGACATCCGGGATCAGACGGATAAGGCGGGATTTTGCAGGGTACATATGAAGAAAATGTTTGATTATGGGAATACTCTTGGGAATGCATTGATTCTTCAGACTCATTATCATAAACTTCGGGAAGAGATGAGAAAGCAGTTTGATTCTTTTTCACCCGGAAAATCCTCGGTCCTCGCGCGTTTCCGCCGTTCAGATTCCAGCGCAGATAAGAATCCGATTGCTGCATGGACTGCTTTTAAGGATTGCAGCTGTTTTATCTGTCAGAATATTGAGGATACATTTAAACGGTATGTGGAAACTTTTTTCTGGCTGTATCGGCAGGATAATGAATTTAAAAATAAAATTCTGCGCAGTAAAGGCTTCTGTCTGCATCACTTCGGGATTCTGTGCAACGGTGCAGATAAATATCTGAATGATAAAGAAAAGGCTGAGTTTTATCCTGCCATGTTCAGGCTGATGGATGAAAACTTCCAGCGTATGGAAGAAGATCTGGTATGGCTGTCAGATAAGTTTGATTACAGAAATAAGGATGCTGACTGGAAAAACTCCAAAGATGCGCTCCAGCGTGGAATGCAGAAACTTCGCAGCGGATACCCGGCAGATCCGGTGCATAAGGCAAAATAAAAAATTCTCTCTTAACATTTATGAACCAATATACTTCATGATCATTTGTTAAGAGAGAATTTTTTATTACATTACAACTCCATCAATTTCTATATCAGCATCCACATCCTGCGTATAGTCGATATCTTCATATCGGAATCCAAACATATGATAGAAATCTTCCCAGTAACCATCAATATCGCAATATTCCTTTACAGTGTCTGTAGTAACAGCTTTCCAGCATTTTTTTACTTCTTCCTGAATCTCCGGCGTCAGTTCGTAATCATCCATACGAATGAAACCATTCTCATCTGTCTGGAAGCCTGTTGGGGTATAGAGTTTCTGTGTAAAAAGCCTTGCGATCTGCTGAATACAGTTTTCATGATTTCCGGCCCTTTTCATAACTTTATAAAGAATAGCAAAATACAGCGGTACAACCGGAATAGCTGCACTTGCCTGAGTTACCAGACCTTTGTTTACAGAAATTACTGCGCGGACATCCGGATGTGCCTGATTAATCTCTGACATTGTTTTCTGTAAGTGCTGTTTGGCAGTTCCAATGGTTCCATGATAGTAGATTGGATAAGTCAGTTCCGGTCCGATGTAGGAATATGCTACGGTTACTGCATTCTCAGTCAGTACATCTGCCGCTTTCAGTGCATCAATCCAGTCTGCCCAGTCTTCACCGCCCATAACCTTTACAGTACTTAAAACTTCTTCCTCTGTAGCAGGTTCTACTGTTTTCTCTGTGATCTCATTATTTCTCAGATCCAGACTCTTCTCTGTAAATGGCTCATCTGTAGTTTTCAGACAGGAAGACCAGGTCTTTCCTTCTGCATCTGTACGTCTCGGTGCTGCCAGGCTGTAGACTACCAGGTCCACTTTTCCAAGATCCTGTTTGATCAGTTCAATCGCCTTCTCCTTGATTTCCTTTGAAAAAGCATCTCCGTTAATGGTCTTTGCATAAACACCTTTCCCGGAAGCCAGTCTGTGAAACTCTGCTGTATTATACCATCCGGGTGTAGCTGTCCTTCTGCCATTTGCCTGACGTTCAAACATGATTCCAAGAGTATCAGCACCACAGTTTTCCAGTGCACAGATACGGGATGCGAGGCCGTAGCCTGTAGAACATCCGATGATCAGTGCTTTTTTTGTTCCGTTTACCATTCCCTGTTTACAGGCGTAATCTGCCTGGTTGCGCACACTCTCTGCACATCCCTGCGGATGTGCGGTTGTACAGATATATTCTCTTACTTTTGGCTCGATGATCATAACTTTTCTCCCTGAATTTATTTCTTTGCCTGATATTTTTTAGTCAAGCGGATAAAATCATCCGCTTCGTTACTTGTTCATAATCGAATAACTGCTCCGCAGTATATACGCTTGAATTGTATGTATTGCAAATATTTTGAATCTCAAAATATTATAACAAAGAAAAAGCAGAACGTAAAGTAAAAATCTCAGATTCTTCCCTATGTTCTACTTTTTTTACATTCTGGCTCTGATTTCATCTATAAACTTTGTGAAATATGCTCCGCCAGAACATTACATTACTTTTACCCACTATTTCGCAGTAGTACTTCCAAATCCACCATTGCGGATTTCTGTAGCATCATCATCTACCGTGATTCCGTACTCTACAAAGATTCCCTGCATGAATCCTGTATCTGCCGGAATTGTCAAAGTTTTGTTTTCATTGGAATCATTTGTGATCTTTGAAAAAATGTGGCCTTCGTTATCTGAATAGAAATAATCACTGTCAATGATACCAACTGTGTTGTTAAGCTGAAGACGGTATTTAAATCCCAGTCCGCTTCTCGGATAACATTTCAGCACCCATTCCGGCTGCATTTCCACCCGGATTCCTGTCGGGATCTTTACTGTTTCGCCTGGCTTCAGAGTAAATTCTGCCGGTGCGAAAAAGTCATAGCCGGCACTTCCTGCTGTCGCTCTCTTCGGCAGACGGATAGCCTCGTATACTTTCTCTGCTTCTTCCTGAGACTGTGCGAAGGTATCGATCCAGTCTGCTGTGAAGCGTTCTTTGCTTACTTTATGAAATTTCGCGATTCGTTTCATCTGTTTTCCTCCTGTCTGGTCATGCAAAGCTGACACTCCTGCTTCGCAGTACACTCATAGCTGAATATTTGGTTACTGTTCACACACCACTATCCCGAGACAATATTTGTGATCATCACTGACTGATTCAGTAAAAAAGCAGTTCAGGTACACCTGACGCATACTTGAACTGCCTGTATATTTCTTATTTATGCAATACGACTTTTCCTTCATGAAGAGTTTTGGGAACATCGATCACTCTCTGATTGCTGGAACCTTTCCATTTCAGGGAAAGTTCTTTCTTGTCCACCTCAAATTCACCGTCTACACAGACATCCAGATAACGCACAATCTCTTCTTTGCGGATCTCCTCCCAGAGGAAACCTGTATAAAGCCAGATTGTTTTACCAGGATATCTCTTTCTGATCTCCTTCGCAAAGGCTGTTACCTCAGTGATATTTGCCGGGTGCAGTGGATCTCCACCTGAAAAGGTAATTCCGCTCACATAATCCTTATCCAGTTCCGCAAAAATCTCCTTGCGTTCTGCCTCACCGAAAGGCAGTCCGCCGTTTGGATCCCAGGTGACAGGATTCTGGCACTCCGGACAGCAGTGATTGCATCCTGCCACCCAGAGCACTACACGAAGTCCGTCGCCATTAAGCATATCGTCCTTGGTAATATTGTGATATCTCATAATTTTTTACGCTTCTTCCGGTACGTCCTTCATGCTGAAGCTGATTCTTCCCATCTTGTCTTTGCCAAGGCAGATAACCTTAACTTTATCACCAAGTGTGAGAACATCCTCAACACGATTGATTCTTTCTTTACAGATCTTGGAAATGTGTACCATTCCCTCTTTACCCGGTGCAAATTCAACGAATGCACCAAACTCTTTGATGCTGACAACTTTACCTGTAAAGATCTGTCCTGCTTCAAAATCAGTTGCAATGATCTTAACCATGTTAGCTGCCTCATCCATGCTCTTCTGATCAACTCCACAGATAGATACCGCACCTTCGTCTGTGATATCGATCTTAACACCTGTACGCTCGATGATCGTATTGATAGTCTTTCCTCTCTGACCTACAACATCACCGATCTTCTGAGGATCGATCTGGATCTGGATGATCTTCGGAGCATATTCGCCTACAGCTGTACGGGGAGCTGCGATGCATTTCTCCATAACTTCTGTCAGGATATATTCTCTAGCTTCTTTTGTACGTCTGATTGCTTCTTCTACGATCGGTCTTGTCAGTCCATGGATCTTGATATCCATCTGGATTGCTGTGATACCGTCATGAGTTCCGGCTACCTTGAAGTCCATATCTCCGAAGAAGTCTTCAAGTCCCTGGATATCTGTCAGAACGATGTAATCATCATCTGTATCGCCTGTTACCAGACCACAGGAAATACCTGCTACCGGTTTTTTGATCGGTACACCGGCTGCCATCAGAGACATTGTGGATGCACAGATACTTGCCTGAGAAGTAGAACCATTGGATTCAAATGTCTCAGATACAGTACGGATCGCATATGGGAATTCCTCTTCGCTTGGAAGTACAGGAACTAATGCTCTTTCAGCAAGTGCACCATGTCCGATCTCACGACGTCCCGGTCCTCTGGATGGTTTTGTCTCACCTACAGAATAGGACGGGAAATTGTAGTGATGCATATATCTCTTTGAAGTTTCAAATTCGTCAAGTCCGTCAAGCTTCTGTGCTTCTGCAAGAGGAGCCAGAGTTGTGATGGTACAGATCTGTGTCTGTCCACGTGTGAACATAGCAGAACCATGTACTCTCGGGATAATATCTGTCTCTGCTGCCAGAGGACGGATCTGAGTAATGGCACGACCATCAGGACGTTTGTGGTCTTTTAAGATCATCTTGCGGACAGTCTTCTTCTGGTACTGATATACAGCCTCGCCCAGAACTGCAAGCCACTCTTCCTTGTCGGCAAAAGCTTCTTTCAGTTTCTCTGTTACCTGACGGATATTTTCTTCTCTTGTCTGTTTATCGTCAGAGAATACGGCAACTTCCATTTCTGCCGGAGGTACGACCTCTTTGATCGCTGCGAAGAGTTCTTCCGGAACTGCACATGATTCATAGCTGTGTTTCGGTTTTCCGCATTCTTCTACGATCTTATCGATAAATTTGATGATTTCCTGGTTTACTTCATGAGCTTTGTAGATAGCTTCGATCATCTTGTCTTCCGGAACTTCTTTTGCGCCGGCTTCGATCATGATTACTTTCTCTCTTGTGGAAGCTACTGTAAGCTGAAGGTCAGATACATCTTTCTGTGCCATGGTAGGGTTGATGATATATTCACCATTGATCAGACCAACCTGTGTGGTAGCACACGGACCATCAAACGGAATATCGGAAATGCAGGTTGCAATAGAGGAACCAAGCATAGCCGGAATCTCCGGATTACACTCAGGATCAACAGACATAACCATGTTTACCAGTGTTACGTCGTTTCTGTAGTCCTTCGGAAACAGAGGACGCATTGGTCTGTCGATCACGCGGGAAGTAAGGATTGCATGCTCGCTTGCTTTTCCCTCTCTCTTGTTAAATCCTCCTGGGATTTTGCCTACTGCATACATTTTCTCTTCATATTCAACGCTTAACGGGAAGAAATCAATTCCTTCTCTTGGCTCTTTGGATGCTGTTGCTGTAGATAAAACTGTAGTATCACCATAGTGCATTAATGCTGCACCGTTTGCCTGTTTTGCAACGCGGTTGATATCTACTGTCAAGGTTCTTCCGGCTAATTCCATGGAATAACTTTTGTACATATGTTCATTCTCCTTTTTTCATATTCTGGTTATTATTTTTTCAAATCTTTCTGTGAATTTTTGCCTTCCCCCAATCAGGACAGATATTCCTGTATCAGACGGCAATTTTCAAATTTACATGGTATTACAATGTCACATTAAAACAGGAGTCCGAAACAACTGAAAAAACTACTTTTTCAGTTATTTTGCAAAATAATCTTTTCAGTAGTCTCGGAAATAACTCCTGCTGCGTTTCATAGTTTCTGAATATGCATTGCATACACATTAAAACAACAATTCCACTTGCATAAAAAGGGAGGCGGATGGAAATCCGCCCCCTTCCGCATACTAAAAGGCTATTATTTTCTTAAGCCTAATTTTTCAATCAGTGCACGGTATCTTTCGATGTCTGTTTTCTTCAGGTAAGCTAACAGTCCACGTCTCTGACCTACCATTTTCAGAAGACCACGTCTGGAGTGATGATCTTTATGGTTGCTCTGTAAATGCTCTGTAAGTTCCTGAATTCTTGCTGTAAGAACTGCTACCTGTACTTCCGGTGATCCTGTATCGCCTTCAGTTCTTGCATATTCTTTCATGATCGCTGCTTTCTTTTCTTTTGAAATCATTGTGATTTCCTCCTGTATTCTATAATTATTATTGATTGACCGCCACACATTAAGAGATGGTCGGAGCGTCCGGTCCCTGAACATGGGCTAAATTCACCTTGGTTAGTATAGCACATTGATTCTGGCGTGTAAACCTCTTTTTTACAAAGTTTCAAAATATTCCTGTCCCTTCACAGCATCCCTCTCCAGCTGTGCCTTCAGTGCCTCCAGCGAAGAAAACTTCTGTTCAGGTCTGAGGAATTTTTTGAAATCTACCTTGCAGTATTCCCCATACAGATCTTCATTGCAGTCAAACAGATATGTTTCCACACCAATAAACTTCTCGCCGCCAACAGTAGGCTTATGACCTACATTGGTAATTCCCTGATAACTTCTGTCTCTGAAATGGGATACTGTGATATAAACCCCGTTTGGAGGCATCAGTTTCTCTACCGGAGGGATCAGGTTGGTGGTCGGAAGCAGATATTTATGTCCCATTCCACGTCCATGTTCAACGATTCCTTCTACTGAGAAATCTGTTCCCATAAGGAAACGGAATTTTTCCATATTTCCTCTGTTCAGTTCTTCCCTGACAAAGGTACTACTAATCTTACGGCGTCCGTCCATTTCTTTTGGCAGGACTTCCGTATGAAATCCATATTTCTTTCCGAACTCTTTGAGCATGGCAGGAGTTCCTTTCCGCTCATAGCCAAAACGGAAATCCTCTCCAACTGCCACATAGGAAACCTGCAGATCTCCTATCAATATTTCTTTTATAAAATTCTCTGCTTTCATGTGCCGTATTTTCTCTGTGAGCGGACATTCCAACAGTATATCCACTCCCATTTCTTCCAATATACGACATCTCTCTTCCTTTGTGAGGATTGTTCTTGAGGCAGTTCCAAGCGCAAGTACAACCGCCTGTGCACCTTCCTGTTTCTGCTCAATAATTTTCTCAACCAGTTTCTGATGTCCGCGGTGTATGCCGTCAAACTTCCCAAGTGTTACCGCACTGTGTGAAATTCTGGGAAAATCATTCTCAATCCTTAAATATTCCATCATGTCTCCTAAAACATTTTTACAGGGAAATACCTGTTTCTTTTCTCGTCCCACTGGTAAACTCCGGAAAAACTGCCTTCACTGCTGCACATACGGATCCATCCTTTTTTCTCCTGTGCATCGACCAGTGCCTGTACAAGAGGATTTCCATTAGCCAGAAGTCTGTCCCCTTCTTTTGTACAGCATACCCTTGGATACTCTGCAAGAATCTCCTCAATACCGAGGATTTTACTCTCTATGGTTCCTTCCTGCACTGCCTCTTCTGTCTGCGCCAGGGTAATAGCATCATCCAGTGTAAATCTGCCCACCTTTGTCCGCAAAAGACTTTCCATGGCAGCTCCACAGCCCAGCTTTTCCCCTATATCATGGCACAGAGTACGGATATAGGTTCCCTTGCTGCAGGTCACACGAAAACGCACCAGCGGAAAACTGATATCCAGAATTTCTATCTCATAAAAATGTACAGGTCTTGATTTACGCTCCACAGTCTTGCCCTCTCTGGCAAGTTCATAGAGTTTCTTTCCATTGACCTTCAGTGCTGAATACATTGGCGGCACCTGCATATAGTCTCCCACAAAAGAACTGACCACTGTGCAAAGCTCTTCTTCTGTAACGGAAAGCTCTGTAGTCTGTGAGAGAACAGTTCCGCTCATATCCTGAGTATCCGTAACAACACCCAGACGCATCACTGCCTCATAGGTTTTCTCTTTATCTGTGATCATATCCACCAGACGGGTTGCTTTTCCCAGAGCCACCGGGAGCACTCCTTCTGCATCCGGATCAAGAGTTCCGGTATGTCCGATTTTCTTCATATGAAGGATTCCCCGAAGCTTTGCCACCACATCATGGGAAGTGAATCCTTTTTCCTTACGGATTACAATTACTCCATCCATCAGACTTCCTGCTCCTGAAACTGTTTGCAGATCTGTTCTGTCACATTGTTGATCACATCATACACAGAACCCTGAAGATCACATCCTGCTGCTCTCATATGACCGCCGCCGCCAAAATATACTGCAATCTTGCTTACATCCACATTTCCGTTGGAACGCAGGGAAACTTTGAAAGACTGAGTTTCCACTTCATAGATAAACATGGCAACTTCCACTCCCGCTGTAAGGCGAAGCTGACTGACGATACCGTCCAGATCCTTGCCATCCACACCATAGAACTCCATGTCTCTTTTTTTAAGATATCCGATAATACATTTTCCATCCAGAAGCAGGATACTCTCTGCAAGAACACGCCCCATTACCTGATTCTGCACATAAGTTTTCTGATAGAAAGATTCGTCAATGATCTTACTGAAATTGAATCCTGTCTTCATCAGTTCCCCGGCAATACGCATGGTCTCCGGTGAAGTTGAAGAGTACTGAAATACCCCTGTGTCATGAACCATTCCCGTATAGATCGGCACTGCAATGGTACGGACCACTTTCTCAGGATCAAAAAGCCCATAGAGAACTTCACAGGCAGAGCTTACCTCTCCCCTGATATGATTCACCTGTGCAAATCCGGAGTTACTGATATGATGATCAATACATGCTGTTCTTTTTGCAGTGTCAAAGTATGGACCTGCAATGGCAAGTCTGTCTCTTGCACTTACATCACAGGTAACAAAAAGGTCATACTCTTTGTCACCGTCCAGCTCTGTTTTAATCTCATCCATACAGTCAATATGTCCGAAAACAGGTTTGGGATTATCCAGGTACACATCTGCCTGAATTTCCGGATAATAGGTTTTTACATATAAATATAACGCCATACAGGAACCAACGCAGTCACCATCCGGACGGATATGTCCGCCGATTCCCATTGTTTTCACACCTTCCAGTATTTCCGCAATATTTTCCATGTTCTCATCCTCTTTTAATTCTCATCCTGCTCCTCATCCTGTCTGTGGGAGTTGCTGTCTTTCTTGGTAACATCATCAATAAGCTTTGACATATTTACACCATACTCAATAGATTCGTCCAGGATAAAACGGATCTCCGGTGTATTTCTCAGGTTTAAATTACGCGCCAGCTGGCGTCTGATGTAGCCTTCTGCACTGTTCAGACCTTTGATCGTCGCTTCCTTTGCTTCTTTTTCACCCAGCACACTGATATATGCTCTGCAGGTTTTCAGATCAGGAGCCACTTCTACAGCCATGACAGAAGTCATCGGATGAATACGCGGGTCCTTGATCTCGTTGCGGATAATGGTGCTGAGTTCCTTCTGGACTTCCCCATTGATCCGGGTATTCTTAATACTGTTTTTTCTCATTTTAAGTTTTACTCCTATATATCCAGCAATTCTGTTAAATACTGTGAGCAATCCGGATCATCAACTATCCCGGTCACATTATTCTCTGAATTACCACAATCAAGTCAAGGTGCGCACCACACTGTACCTGACACTATGAACCGCGCACCTTACCTTTATAAACCATTACTATCTCGGTACTTCTACCATGATATAAGCTTCTACTTTATCTTCCTCTTTCACATCGTTAAATCCGTCAAATACAAGGCCACATTCGTATCCTGCCTTAACTTCCTTAACATCGTCTTTGAATCTCTTCAGGGATGCAAGCTCACCTTCAAATACCTGCTCGCCTTCTCTGGAAATACGAACCTTGCAATTTCTCTGGAAAATACCATCCAGAATGTAGCTTCCTGCAATCGTACCAACGCCGGATGCCTTGAACAGCTGACGCACTTCCGCATGACCGATAACTTTTTCCTCAAATACAGGATCAAGCATACCCTTCATGGCAGCTTCTACATCCTCAATTGCCTGATAAATAACTCTGTACAGACGAAGATCCACACCTTCCTGTTCAGCAAGCTGTTTTGCGGTTGCATCCGGACGGACATTAAAGCCGATAATGATCGCATTTGATGTAGCCGCAAGACTTACGTCAGACTCATTGATCGCACCAACACCGCCATGGATCACCTTTACAACCACTTCTTCGTTGGAAAGTTTGGTCAGACTCTGTTTTACAGCTTCCACAGATCCCTGTACATCTGCTTTGACAATGAGCGGAAGTTCCTTCAGATCGCTTGCCTGAATCTGATCAAAGAGATTATCCAGAGATAATTTGCCCTTAGTCTCCTCAAGAAGACGGTTCTTGTTCTCAGATACAAATGCACCTGCAAAGTTCTTGGCTTCCTTATCACTGTCAAATGCAAGAAGAATTTCACCTGCATTCGGCACATCACCAAGTCCCAGGATTTCTACAGGAGTAGAAGGACCTGCTTCTTTAATCCTGCGTCCCTTATCATCCATCATGGCACGAACCTTACCATTGCATGCTCCTGCTGCAATAAAGTCTCCCACATGAAGAGTACCTTTCTGGACAAGGATCGTGGCAACCGGACCTTTACCTTTATCAAGCTGAGCCTCGATTACAAGACCTCTTGCGGAACGGTTCGGGTTTGCCTTTAATTCACATACCTCGGCTGTAAGAAGGATCATCTCAAGAAGAGTATCGATTCCCTCTCCTGTATGTGCGGATACAGGAACAAAAATCGTACTTCCGCCCCAGTCTTCCGGAATCAGTTCATATTCAGAAAGTTCCTGTTTTACACGCTCAATATTAGCACTTGGCTTATCAATCTTGTTGATTGCAACTATGATCTCAACGCCTGCCGCCTTCGCATGGCTGATAGCCTCTACTGTCTGAGGCATCACACCATCATCAGCTGCTACAACCAGAACTGCAATATCTGTGGAGTTTGCACCACGCATACGCATAGCTGTGAAAGCTTCATGTCCAGGTGTATCCAGGAATGTGATCTTCTGTCCGCCAACCTCTACTACAGAAGCACCGATGTGCTGTGTGATACCGCCGGCTTCTCCACGTGTTACATTTGTCTTACGGATTGCATCCAGAAGAGATGTTTTACCATGGTCGACGTGGCCCATAACACAGACTACAGGTGGTCTTGAAACCATATCTTTTTCGTCTTCTTCATCCTCTTTGAGGAGTTCTTCGATAACGTCTACCTTCTCTTCCGGTTCTGCGATGATATCATATTCCAGAGCAATCTCCTGAGCTTTCTCAAAATCGATCTCATGGTTTACGGTAACCATCATACCCTGCATAAAGAGCTTCTTCACAATTACTGACGGCTGCATTTTCATAGCTTCTGCCAGTTCGCGGATCGTCATCTTCTCCGGAAGTGTGATTTCCTTAACCTCAGGTTTCTTCTCTTCCTGTTTTGGCTGCGGAGCCGGTTTCTGCAGAGCTTTCGGGATTCTGGAATTCTTATTGAATCCACCCTGATTTGGTCTGCGTCCGCCACTCTGTGTCTTATCAAAATCTTTTTTCTTGTTTTTGTTCTCTCTGTCTCTTTCTCTCTTGCTGTCTTTGGAAGTCTTTGTCAGTTCCGGTGCAAATGCCATATCGTCATTCTTTCTTGTATTCTGGCGCTGTCCCTGACGTCCCTGACTGCCGCCGAAGCGTCCGTCACGTCCTTCACTTCTGTTTCCGTCCGGACGACCCTGGCCATTGCCCTGCGGTCTTCCTCCCTGACGGTTTCCATCTCCCTGTGGTCTTCCCTGTCCGAAACGTCCTCCCTGACGATTTCCATCGCCCTGGAATCTTCCGCCCGTACGGCCCTGACCATCGCCCTGGGATCTTCCCTGGCCGAAACGTCCTCCCTGGCGGTTATCTCCCTGGGATCTTCCCTCGCCCTGAGGTCTTCCCTGACGGTTTCCTTCGCCCTGGTTTCTTCCCTGGCCAAAACGTCCTCCCTGGCGGTTATCTCCCTGGGATCTTCCTTCACCCTGAGGTCTTCCCTGACGGTTCTGTCCGTCCGGTCTTCTGTTGCCTGTGCCTGGGCGGTCATTATTATTTCTTCTTGGTCTGTCACCGTCTGTTCTTGAACTGTCGGAATTTCTTCCTTCTGCATTTCTTGGTGAACCTGTTCTCTCGCCTTCAGCTTTCACAGGTTTCTTTCTTGTTTTTCCTCCGTCACTTGCATTCTGTGCATGAAAAACGCGGATAATATTTTTTTTCTTTTTAGGTGTTTCAGTTTTATCTCCTTCTGATTTTGCTGTTACAACCTTTTCTTCTGTCTTGGGAGTCTCCAATTTCGCAATATGCTCCTTTCCCCTGTTATTATTGTCTTTTCTGAATCTATTCTTTACTTCCGAAACCGCAGGCTCATCCACCATACTCATATGGCTTCTCACATCAACGCCTTTTGATTTCAGAAACTCGATCACTTCTCTGTTCTGTCGTCCAAGCTCTCTGGCCAGCTCATGTACTCTTAATTTTGACAATCGCTATACCTCCTTCATGATTGCTTTCGCAAAGTTCTCATCCTGGACAGCCAGACAGGCGCGGTACTCCTTTCCCATTGCTCTGCCTAAGCTCTCTTTATCTGAGAAGAAGAAAATCGGAACTTCATAAAAACTGCACATATTCCTGAATTTCTTCTTTGTATTCTCGGAGGCATCCTCAGCAACGATCACAAGCAGTCCTTTTCCGGTCTTTACAGATTTCTCTGTGGAAAATTCTCCGCTTACGGTCTTGCCTGCTTTGGTAGCCAGCCCTATCAGCGACAGTACTCTGTTATTTTTCAATATCTTCCAGCTCCTTCTTAAGTCGTTCGTATACCTCATCCGGAACCGCAGTTTTCAGTGAACGCTCAAGTCCATGATTTTTAATCGCTTTATCCAGACATTCTCTGGAAAGACACAGATATGCGCCTCTGCCGTTTTTCTTACCGGTAGTATCAAGCACGATCTCATCTTCTGTAGTCTTAAGAACTCTGAGCATCTCTTTCTTGCTTTTCATTTCCCTGCAGCCGGTACACTGGCGCATGGGAATCTTATTCTTCGTCTTCATTCTCTCCTGCTTCCTGAGCCTGTGGCTCTTCTTCTACAGGAACTTCCTCTGAAACTTCTTCTGCTTCGGTTTCTTCTGTCAGGGAATCTTCTGCTGAAGTTTCCTCTGCTGATGCCTCAGCTGCATCTTCTGCAGTCTCGTCATCATCATAATCATAGAAATCACCGGCTTCTTTTGCCTGAGTCTCACTCTTGATGTCAATCTTAAATCCTGTAAGTCTTGCAGCAAGACGTGCATTCTGACCTTCTTTACCGATTGCAAGGGACAGCTGATAATCAGGAACAACTACCAGAGCTGTCTTCTCATCAGGATCTGCCATAACTGCGATAACCTTTGCAGGGCTCAATGCATTCTCGATCAGGATCGCAGGATTCTCATCCCAGTTGATGATATCGATCTTCTCACCGCGAAGTTCCTCAACTACTGCATTGACACGTGCACCGTTCATACCTACGCATGCACCAACTGCATCTACATCCGGATCGTTGCTCCATACAGCGATCTTTGTACGGGAACCGGCCTCACGTGCGATGCTCTTGATCTCAACAGTTCCGTCTTTTACTTCTGCAACTTCTGACTCAAAGAGACGTTTCACAAGTCCCGGATGAGTTCTGGATACCAGAATACGAGGTCCCTTCGGGGTATCCTTGACTTCAAGAATATACACCTTAATTCTCTCTGTCGGCTGGAAGGTTTCCCCTTTCACCTGTTCATTCTCACTTAATACTGCATCTGCCTTACCAAGATTGATGCTTACATTCTTGCCCATCACACGCTGTACAATACCGGTTACTACTTCTTTTTCTTTTCCATAGTATTCATCATACAGCACTTTACGTTCTTCCTCACGGATTTTCTGCAGGATAACGTTCTTTGCATTCTGTGTCGCAATACGTCCGAATTCCTTAGACTGGATCGGAACCTGTATCATGCCTCCGATCTCAGCTCTTGATGTGATCTTCAAAGCATCTGCCAGAGAAATCTCCATTGCAGGATCCTCTACGTATTCTACGATACTTCTGTCTGCATACACTGAAAAATCGCAGGTTTCCGGATTAATAGTTACATGTACATTGTCAGCTTTTCCAAAATGGTTTTTGCAGGCCTGGATCAGAGACTGCTCAATTGCCTCAAGCAGAGTATCTTTGCTGATACTCTTTTCCTTTTCAAGGATATCCAGTGCCTCCTTTAACTCTCTGCTCATTTTTTTCTTATCCTCCCGAATTAACTAAAACTCTATTGCGAGGCGTATCAGGGCTGTGTCTTTCTTATCAAAAACACGCTCGGTTCCATCCTCATCGATTGTCACACTGTTACTATCATATGCGGTCAAAATCCCGCAGAACTCTTTTTGCTTCTCGATTGGCCGATAGGTACGGATTTCCACCAGTTTTCCCATGTTTCTCTCAAAGTCTTTGTCTTTCTTCAGCGGTCTGTCCAGTCCCGGTGAACTGATCTCCATGATATAACTGTCTTCAATAAAATCATTCTCATCCAGTTTGTCACTGAAAGCTCTGCTGACTGTCTCACAGTCATTTACTGTAATTCCGCCTGGTTTGTCAATGTATCCTCTCAGATACCAGTTTCCTGCTTCCTTTACATATTCTACATCAACCAGTTCAAAGCCGTTAAGTTCTACGATCGGTGCCAGAAGTTCCTCTGCGCGCTTTTCATACTCTTCCCGTCTGCTCATTTTCCCACCTGCCTTTCCATGCAACAAATAAGAGTGGGCTCACGCCCACTCCTTTGTCAACAAGTTCTAATTTAGATGTATTGTAACACCAATTTCCGGCAATTGCAAGGCTTTTCCTGCAAAAACCTTGATTTTAGCGGATTTGTTGGTTTTATATACGTGGTTTTATTCCTTTACTGTCCCGTTTGGACAGTTTTATCCTGTTGAGAACATAGGGTTTATCATGGTAAGTAATGGTATATTCCTGGCGGCTTTCCAGAAGATATGCATGATCCAGCTTATCTCCTTCTGCCAGTTTCATTCCACGCACCCCGATAGATGTTTTCTTCATAGCAGAAATATCCTGTTTCTGAAATCTTAAGAAATATCCGCCTTCACTCTGGAATACCACCTGTTCCATTTCATCCGCAGAACCCACAAAGATCAGAGAATCCTCTTCAGCAAGTTTCGTAGACACAATCGTTCTCTTCGCCACATCAAACTCTGCACCACTCACCAGCTTGCACATGGATGCAGCAGTGACAAACAGAAGTGTATTTTCTTTTACAGATGCCAGTGGTGCTACATAGAGCATACGTTCCTGTGCACTGTCATAATTGCTCAGATTATCTGCCGGTGTCCCCTTATCCCTGAAACGAACCAGCGGAATATCTGCCACCTTGATACTGTGCATCTTTCCATTATCTGTAAAGATACAGATCTTATCTGTATTCATACAGTTAAACACATATTTGTTCTCTGCATTGGCAGCTTCTTTATTTCTCTCATATGCAGACTTATCAATGGTCCGCATATATCCGAAGCGGTCCATAAGGAATGTGACTTCCATTTCTTCCATCTTCTTTTCCTCATAGACAACTTCTTCTGCATTCTCGATCACTGTGCGGCGTTTCGTACCGTATTCTTTCTTGATCTGATCCAGTTCTTTCATGATCACTTCTGCCATGGAATCATAATTATTCAGGATATCTTCATAAATGGCAATGTTCTTCATTGTTTCTGCATAGTCTGCCTGAAGTGCCTCGATCTCCAGACCGATCAGTTTGTACAGACGCATATCCAGGATCGCAGCTGCCTGTTTTTCTGAGAAATGCAGCTTCTGCGCAGCTTTCTCGCTTGATTTGCTCTTGAACCTGATTCCTTCTGTCACACCGTCAACCAGGCATTTCTTTACCTGTTCTCTGTTCTTGCTTCCTCGCAGGATCTCGATGATCAGGTCGATCACATCACATGCCTTGATCAGACCTTCCTGGATTTCTTTCTTCTCCTGCTCTTTATTCAGAAGGGTGGTGTACTTTCTGGTCGTGACATCGAATACGAAATCTACGTGATGCTCGATCACCTGCTTCAGACTCAGAGTCTCCGGTCTGCCATCCGCAACTGCCAGCATATTCACGCCAAAAGTATCTTCCAGCTTTGTCTTCTTATAGAGCATATTTGTAAGATTCTCTACATCTGCGTCACGCTTCAGGTCAAGAACAATACGGATTCCCTCTTTGGAAGACTGATTGGAAATATCCACGATATCTGTTGTCTTCTTGTTTTCCACAAGAGACGCAATATCATTCAGGAATTTTCCGATATTTGCCCCGATCATTGTGTAAGGAATCTCTGTGATCACAAGCTGCTGTCTGCCGCCTTTAAGCTTCACTGTCTCCACTTTACCTCTGACACGGAGCTTCCCTGTTCCTGTCTCGTAAATCCTGAGCAGGTCATCTTTATTTACTACCAGACCACCTGTCGGAAAGTCCGGTCCCTTGAGATAGCGCATCAGCCCTTTGACACTGATGTCATTATTCTTCATATATGCCTTCACCGCATCTACCACTTCACCCAGATTGTGAGGCGGAATACTGGTTGCCATACCGACAGCGATACCATCCGCACCGTTTACCAGCAGATTCGGGATTCTGACAGGAAGTACCACAGGTTCCTTCTCTGTCTCGTCAAAGTTCGGCATAAAATCTACTACATTCTTATCCAGATCTTCGAGGAAGACATCCTGTGTCAGTTTCTCCAGTCTGGCTTCTGTATATCGCATGGCCGCTGCACCGTCGCCCTCGATGGAACCGAAGTTTCCATGTCCGTCGACCAGTGTTTTGCCTTTCTTAAAATCCTGAGCCATTACCACAAGTGCTTCGTAGATAGAACTGTCACCGTGTGGATGATATTTACCCATGGTATCACCTACGATACGGGCACATTTTCTGTATGGTCTGTCATAACGGATACCCAGTTCATACATATCATACAGAGTTCTTCTCTGTACAGGTTTCAATCCGTCACGCACATCTGGCAGGGCTCTGGAGATAATAACACTCATGGCATAATCTATATAGGATTTCTGCATGACCTCCGCATAGTCGGTGGGAATCACATTCTCCTGCTTTGTTTCCATTTAATCTCTTTCCTCCATTTCAGACACATATCCATATATCTGTCTTAATTTCCATATAACACTCCGGCAAAATCAGATGTCCAGCTCTGCATCCTGTGCATGCTCATAGATAAACTTCTTTCTCGGCGGAACATCGCTTCCCATCAGGATCTCTGTCACGCTTGATGCAAGTCTCGCATCCTCAATCTCCACTCGCTTCATCATTCTTGTCTCCGGATTCAGAGTAGTCTCCCAGAGCTGCTCCGCATCCATCTCGCCCAGACCTTTATATCTCTGAAGAGTAAAGCTTCCCGGTTTATGGGCACGTCTGTATCTCTCCAGTGCCTTATCATCATACAGGTATTCCTCCTGCCCCTTCTTAGGCATGACTTTATATAATGGCGGCATGGCAATATACACATGTCCCTCAGTGATCAGATCCGGCATGAAACGGTAGAATAAAGTCAGGAGCAGTGTGGAAATATGCGCCCCATCCACATCGGCATCAGCCATGATCACAATCTTGTCGTAACGAAGCTTCGTAATATCAAAGTCATTTCCGTATCCTTCGGAGAATCCACATCCAAATGCATTGATCATGGTCTTGATCTCCGCATTGGCAAGCACTTTATCAATGGTTGCTTTCTCCACATTCAGGATCTTGCCTCTGATAGGAAGGATTGCCTGATAATTACGGTTACGGGCAGTCTTTGCGGAACCTCCCGCAGAATCTCCCTCTACGATAAAGATCTCACACTGGGACGGATCCTTTTTCTCACAGTTTGCCAGCTTTCCGTTAGAGTCAAAGGAATATTTCTGCTTTGTCAGAAGATTGGTCTTCGCCCTCTCCTCCGTTTTACGGATCTTTGCTGCTTTCTCTGCACAGGAAAGGATGGTCTTAAGAGTCTCCAGATTTCTGTCAAAATAGAGTACCATCTGCTCTCCTACAACCTTTCCGGTTGCGCGTGATGCATCCTGATTATCCAGCTTTGTCTTGGTCTGTCCCTCGAAACGCGGTTCCGGATGCTTGATGGAAACAACCGCTGTCATTCCGTTACGGATATCTGCACCTGTGAAGTTCGGATCCTTGTCTTTAAGAACGCCAATTTCTCTTGCATAAGTATTCATGACCGTAGTAAATGTAGTCTTAAATCCGGTCAGATGAGTACCGCCCTCTGCATTGTAAATGTTATTACAGAAGCCCAGTACATTCTCACGAAATTCATTGGTAAACTGAAATGCCACCTCTACCTGAATGCCGTCTGCTTCCCCTTTCAGGTAAACCGGATCATGCAGGACTTCCGCGCTGTGGTTCAGATCTTTGATAAATCCAATAATCCCATCTGGCTCATGATAGGTAATATCTTCAATCTCAGAACCTCTTTTGTCCTCAAAATGGATCGTCAGTTCCGGATTTAAGTATGCAGTTTCATGAAGTCTGCTCTTTACCTCTGTTGCTGAGAATCTTGTCTTCTCAAAAATCTCCGGGTCTGGCAGGAAATTAATACTGGTCCCTGTCTGTCTGGTCCTTCCCAGTTTAGGCAAAAGTCCATCTTCCAGTTCCAGAGTGGGGATTCCCCTCTCATAATGATCATGATGTACATATCCGTCACGACTGATCTTAATGTCCAGATATGTAGACAGGGCATTCACAACCGAAGATCCTACTCCATGAAGTCCTCCGCTGGTCTTATAGGCAGAATTATCAAATTTACCGCCTGCATGAAGAGTTGTAAATACAAGTCTCTCTGCCGATACTCCTTTCTCATGCATATCTACCGGGATTCCTCGTCCGTTGTCTGTTACTGTACAGGAACCATCTTTCTCCAGAACTACATGGATCAGACTGCAGTATCCTGCCAGATGTTCATCTACTGCGTTATCTACGATCTCATAAATGAGATGATTTAATCCTTTTCGTGAAACACTTCCGATGTACATTCCCGGACGCTTACGAACCGCCTCCAGACCTTCCAGGACAGAGATGCTCCCTGCATCATAGGTGTTTTTCTTTGCCATGTCTGTTACATTTCCTTTCTTTCTATATATCAACATCAACCAGATTGCTTACTGCAAATCAGGAAATAATTTTTACGTTGCAAACGTTTGTTCGTATTATAACCGAATTTTTATTTTTTTTCAAGCCTAAACCTTCCTTGTCAATGGAATAAAACACAAAAAAATAATCAGAACCGAAATTCTGATCCTTTTCTGCCTGTAAGCCTGTTCTGTTATAATTTGAGTGCATTTATCTTATCATTGGTTTTTTCAACTGTCAACTTTTTCTTTCTATTCAGCTATAAATCTTCTGAACGCAAAAAATAACCAGAGCCTAAGCTCTGGTTAAATTCTCACTATTTTTTTAGCAGCCAGTACGGGAATCGAACCCGTGTTTTCGCCGTGAGAGGGCGACGTCTTAACCCCTTGACCAACTGGCCATTTGTTTATCTGTCGTTTGCTCTTCGCTGTCGACTCGTTTAATATACACCATCTTTTTCTAAAATGCAAGTACTTTTTTAAAAAAATTTCAATTTTTTTATTTTTCTCGAATTTTTCGTTCAAAAAGTCCTGTATTTATGCGGTTTTTGCCACAAAAAAATTTTTATTTTTTTGTCCCAGAGAAGAAATGCCATGGCAGCTCCACCGCTTTCCATGGCATTTCCCAGTTATTTATTTCTGTTTCTGACTGTTTCTTATTCCTTTATATCCTCCGCAGGCTCTGCCGGAATGAATACGCGGGATTTCTTTTCTTCGTGTTTATGAAGTGCTGCTTTCTCAGTTGCCTCAATACAGAATTCCATCTGAGAGTTAATCTGGGCTTTGCCTCGTTTATCCGGCTTCACATAAGTTCCATCCGGCTGCAGGATATGAGCTTTTACATTATCCTTAAACTCCAGATCAAGTACATGCTCCAGCTCTTTCTTAATCTTCTCATCTTCCACAGGGAAAACAATCTCTACCCTGCGGTCAAGGTTACGCGGCATCCAATCCGCACTTCCCATATAGATTTCCGGGTTTCCGCCGTTTTCAAAATAGAAAATACGACTATGCTCCAGAAATTCCCCTACAATAGAACGGACATGAATATTCTCACTGATTCCCGGTACTCCTACTTTCAGACAGCAGATACCCCTTACCAGAAGCTCCACCTGAACTCCACAGGAAGATGCATAATACAATCCAGCAATAATCTTCGGATCACAGAGAGAATTCATCTTTGCGCGGATTAACGCCGGGAGTCCTTTCTTCGCATTCTCTGCCTCACGTTCAATCAGGCTTAAGAACCTGTCCTTCATCCAGATTGGTGCTACGATCAGCTTATTCCAGCTTTTCGGTTCAGAATATCCGGAGAGCATGTTAAATACTGCTGTTGCATCTTCACCAAAACGTTCATCGCAGGTAAAGATACCGCAGTCTGTATAGAGTTTTGCAGTGGAATCATTGTAGTTTCCGGTTGCCAGATGCACATAACGGCGGATTCCTGTCTCTTCCCTGCGCACAACCAGTGTGATCTTGCTGTGTGTCTTAAGGCCTACCAGACCATAAATTACATGACATCCTGCCTTCTCCAGCTTCTTCGCCCATACAATATTATTTTCTTCATCAAAACGTGCTTTCAGCTCTACCAGCACGGAAACCTGTTTGCCGTTTTCTGCTGCCTGAGCAAGGGCAGCAATGATCGGTGAATTGCCGCTGACACGATACAG
This sequence comes from Blautia sp. Marseille-P2398, assembly GCF_964240315.1. NCBI lineage: Bacteria > Bacillati > Bacillota > Clostridia > Lachnospirales > Lachnospiraceae > Blautia > Blautia sp. Marseille-P2398. Next base: position 77,039 of record NZ_CAXSTD010000007.1, on the reverse strand, counting down.
AGTCTGTTTAATAGCCAGAACATCCGGATCTTTTGCTGCCTGACGTACGAAATTTACAACAGGATCGAAGCTCATATAAGGATGATGCAGGAATACATCGCCCTCACGTATCACCTGGAAAATATCCTTCTCATTCTGAAATTCCGGTACAGGTGCCGGCTGATATCTCGGTGTCTTGTAAGCATCAAAGCCATCCGCACCATATACTTTCATAAGCATGGTAAGATCCAGAGGTCCGTTTATCTCAAAAATATCTGCCTCTTTGATATCAAATTCCGTTTTCAGAATCTTCAGCAGGCGTTCATCCATCTTATCCTCTACTTCCAGACGGATAACCTCACCCCACTGACGTTTCTTTAACTGGCGCTGGATCTCCACCAGCAGATCCTCTGCCTCATCTTCATCAATGGTAAGATCCGCATTACGCATAATACGGTAAGGATGGGCACATATCACATCATAACTCAGGAAAAGTTTGTCAATATTTCTTTCAATAATCTCTTCCAGCAGGATCACTGTGGTATCTCCATCCTTCTTTGACGGAATCTGCACCACCCTTGGAAGCACAGACGGAACCTGCACTGTAGCAAACAGAAGTTCTCCTGTTTTATCCTTTTTGCTGAGTTTATCACTCTTCTCCTTCTTGGAGATCAGAGCACCGATATTTAATGTCTTGTTTCTGATCAGCGGAAACGGTCTGGAAGAATCCATCGCCATCGGTGTAAGTACCGGATATACATTATCCTCAAAGTATCTGTCTACAAATACACTCTGTGCTTCTGTAAGATTCTCATGGGCTGCCACCAGGTGCATTCCGGCTTTCTCAAGCGCAGGGATCAGAGAACGGTTCAGTGTATTATACTGTACATGAACCAGTTCATGGGTACGGACACTGATTTCTTTTAACTGCTCCTTGGCTGTCATTCCTGCAATGTCTGTTTTATGATATCCTGCATGTACCTGATCCTTAAGAGACGCCACACGCACCATAAAGAATTCATCCAGATTGGATGCGGTAATGCTTAAGAACTTCAGTCTGTCAAACAAAGGAAGATTTTTATCTCTTGCTTCACTCAGAACACGCTCATCAAATTTGAGCCAGCTCAGCTCGCGATTCACGAAATATTCTTTCTTTTCAAATTTTTCAAAGTCCATAAGTTCATCCTCCTTTACGCTCTGCCCTTGCGTCTGAGAACCAGACGAATGCCAAATACTTCTTCAAAAAATGCCTCTTTATCTTTCAGCAGTCCCAGTTCCAGGGAAATGTCCTGTGCAGAATCCACGATCATCTGCAGTTCTCTGTCTTTGAGCACTGTTTTGATTCCTTTTACTTTCTGATAATGACTTCTGTCCATGGCATTCGCCAGACGAAGGATTGCAGTCATCTTTGCCACCTTGATATAGCTCTCTCTGTCAATAGCGATTCCCATACTGTAAAGTTCATCATAATAAACAAACGCAGAATTATTGAATCTGACCGCACATGCGATTATCTGGCGTTCCAGAAAGGACAGCCCAATGATATCTGTAGACATAATGATCTGATAGGAACACTCGGAAACCTTTTCCATACTGATATATTTGCCACAGTCATGAAGTAGTGCCGCGATCTGCAATAACAGACGTTCTCTTGCTCCCATACCATGAACTTTCTTCATACTGTCAAAGATATTCAGGCAAAGATTCATAGTTCCCTGAATATGGCTCTTACTGCTGGAATAGCGTTTCGCAATGTTCTTTGATGTAACCAGAATATCATTCTCAAAATTGTGGACACTTTTGAGAAATTTTTTCTTCTCCGCAAAATCATAGGCAATTCCATCCAGCAGGGAAACACCTGGTGCCCAGAGAGACTCTGCATTAAAAATATCAATAAAATTTCTGCACACTACCATAGTCGGTACAACAAGGGATGCATATTCCGGATCAATCTCCATCTCCTGTGCCAATAAGTCAACAGATTTTCCAACTGTATCCTCATAGCGTTTCATAAACTCTTCCCTTGTAATGATCCTGTCTTCCATTTCCTCCTGGAAGATCATATCTGTAATAAAATCTCCCATCAGGATCACATTCCTGATATCCTTATCCTTCAGATACAGACGCTGAAAGCTCATCAGGTCATTTCGGATAAATTCCTCAACCAGCTTGTCATAATGAATGGTTGTTTTCTCCAGTTCCTGCAGACGCTGGCGGATTCTTAAACTTCCCATTTTAAGTCCCTGGGTAGTGACCAGAGCATCCTTGTCAAAAAGGGAAACCTGAAGGCTTCCGCCACCCACATCCAGGATTGCGGTGCCTTTCTGGATCATCTTTTTGAATCCCTTTTCTATAGCAGCAATTGATTTGTACCCAAGGAAATGCTGTTCTGCACTGCTTAATATTTCAATTTTCATTCCTGTACGCTGATAGATCTGTTCAATGATCAGCAGCGGATTCACAAGTTCTCTGAATGCACTGGTGCCGCAGGCACGATACTCTTCCACCCCAAAGTCCTGCATCAGCCTCTTAAAGTCGTTCAGCACCTCACATAAAACATTCAGCATTTCTGAATCGATCTTTCCGTCAGAATAGACACCCTTTCCGATTTCCAGACTGTATCTGACATCATTCAGTTCACGAAAACCAATTCTTTTTGACATCTCAAAGATCTTCATGCTGACTTCATAAGATCCGATGTCAATGGCTGCAAATGTCATGACTGCCATATGCGTTCCCCCTTTACCATTCATCTATTTGCTTTTTTATTCCTTCTCCACACCCAGCAGATGGTCGATAAACTGCTGTGCAGTTCGTCCTGTAAGTCCTCCATGGGAAAGCTCCCACTTATTTGCTTCCAGAAGCAGTTCGTCCTCCGGCATGGTAATTCCGTTTCTCTCTGCGAGAGCTTTCACAATTGTCTGGAATTCTTTTTTGCTCGGTGCACCATAATAAATACGGACACCAAAACGATAAACCAGTGAAAGCTTCTCCTGCACTGTATCGGAGGAATGCAGATCGTCATCATCCATGATCTCCAGCTTGTCACTGGATTTCTCTCTTACCAGATGTCTTCTGTTACTTGTTGCATAGATCAGGATATTGTCCGGCTTCTTCTCCAGACCACCCTCGATCACTGCCTTCAGATATTTATATTCGATTTCAAATTCCTCGAATGACAGATCATCCATATAGATAATGAATTTATAGTTTCTGTTCTTGATCTGGGCGATCACATCATTCAGATCCTGAAACTGATGCTTATACACCTCGATAATACGAAGTCCCTCATCATAATAACGGTTCAGGATTCCCTTGATACTTGAGGATTTACCTGTACCCGCATCACCAAAAAGCAGACAGTTGTTTGCCTTTCTGCCTCTTACGAAAGCTTCTGTATTCTCGATCAGTTTCTGCTTCGGGATTTCATATCCGACCAGGTCTTCCAGTTTCACATGAGCGATCCTTGTGATCGGCTGGATCTCCACATTATCATTCTCATCATGGCCTACACGAAAAGCCTTATGTAATCCCAGCTTACCCACACCAAAATCCTTATAAAACTGTACCATATCCTTCATGAATTCCTCTGTGGACTCCGCTGCTGCCAGCGTTTTGCTCAGATCACAGATACGGTCTCTGATACGGGAATTAAACATCTTGCTGTTACTTCCGGTGTTGGTATAATCACCGAGAACCTTACAGCAGGAAATTCCAAATGCCTCATCCAGTACAGTCAGGTCAAAATCATACAGTTCTTTAAACACACCGAAATCATTCAGTGCCAGTTCATTAATACTTCCGTTGACAGCCCCTCTGATCTCACAGGCTGTACTGAATGCATTTTCATTATTTACCAGAAGAAATGTCAGATAACAGTGCCATAAATTTCCGGAAAAGCCATAAGCGCCGGCAGTTTCCACCAGTCCGTTGGCACACTCAAAGAACAGCCCTTCCTTTTCTTTCAGATCAGGTGCTTTCTTTTCCCAGGCATTCATCAGTTCTGCCATTTTATCAAGGATTTCTCCATGTTCAAAGTTACGGTATAAGATGCATTCATTTAATCTAGCCATTTTTATTACTTCCTTCTTACCTTGTTGTTTTATCTTATTGTTCTGCTGTGAGTGGTATAATTATTTCGAAAACGATGTACCAGAGTGTGTTTGAAAAATGCTTTACACAAAATATGCCGCAAAGTGGGACGTGCAGATTGTGGAAATGATTTTTCAAACACGCTCTGGCATTATGGAAATGATTTTTAATAATTTCCCAAAATTCTCATTCTGTCAGCTTCTGCCTCAATTCCTCTCAGGGCATTCTTCACTGCACTGTCCTTTAAATTTCCCTCGAAATCAACAAAAAAACGGTACTGCCAGTTCTTCCCTGTGATCGGGCGGGATTCTATCTTCGTCATATTCAGTCCATTATAAATAATGTGAGACAGCATATTGTAAAGAGTTCCGCTCTCATGATGCAGTTCAAAGAAAATACTGATCTTATGTGCATCCTTCACATAGATCGGTTTCTTACTCACGATCACAAAACGTGTGGCATTCTGTCCGTTATAGCAGATATTCTCAGCCAGGATCTTCAGTCCGTAAAGCTCTCCTGCCTGTCTGCTGGCAATAGCTGCCTGCGTCTTGTCATTGTCTTCTTTTATCTTCTTGGCAGAACCGGCAGTATTTTCCATCTCTTTCTTCTTCCAGTCCGGATGAGATTCCAGATATTTTCCACACTGGGAAAGTGCCTGAGGATGAGAACATACCTGTCTGATATCCTCCAGTTCAGCATCCGGCAGTCCCAGAAGTACATGCTCCGGACGGATGATCTGTTCTCCTACAATGCTAAGCTCATACTCTGTAAGAAGATCATAAATATCAGCAACAATACCGGCAGTTGTATTCTCAATGGGAAGTACCGCATAGTCTGCTCTTCCCTCCACAACTGCTTCCATTGCATCACGCCAGGTTTTTACATGAAAGCTCTCAATATCGTCCTGGAAATATTCCCTCATTGCAGCATAACTGTATGCACCTTCCACACCCTGAAAGACAACTCTTACATCTTTCAACGGAAGTGCATCTACCATTTCCAGTTTCTCATCATCCTCGATTCCATGCTCTGTGAGAAGCTGATACTGTCTCTTACGGCTGATCGCCATGATCTGCTGAAAAAGCTCCTGCGCACCAAGCTGATTAAATTCTCCATGTGCCTTACCTCTCAGGACCTCCAGCTTCTGTCTCTCTCTTTCCGGATCCAGAACCTTCTTTCCTGTACGTATCTTATATTCTGCAACATCCTCACACACCTTCATTCTCTGTTCAAAAAGACGTATGATATCGCTGTCGATCTTATCTATTTCATTTCTGCATTCCTGTAAATCTATCATTTATGTTATACCTTTTTACTTTCACAAATTCTCTACAATGTCAGTCATCTCTCCGATAAAGGAAAGAGAGCCAAAGGCAATGATCACATCCTGTTCCCCGGCAAGTGAAAAAGCCTCCTCCACTGCATCTTTAATCGTATCCATTGCCTGTACATTGGGATTGTATTCACTGACAGTCTTCGCCAGCTCTCCGGCAGGCAGCGCCCTTATACTATCCGGAGTCTGGATCGTAAGTATCCGGTCTGCAAAGTGCACAGTTTTCTGAATCACACTTCTGTAATCCTTATCTGCAAACACTCCCATAATATAGATGATCCGTTTTCCCTTAAAATAATGCTCTATTGAAGCTGCCATCATATCCGCAGCAGCAGGATTATGAGCCCCGTCTACCACAAACAGCGGTTTTTTACAGATAACTGTAAACCGTCCGTTCCAGTTTACTGTGCGAAGCCCTTCTTTTTTCTGCTCCGCAGCGGTGGAAAAGCCCAGCTCATCCAATACTTTTAAAGCATTCAGTGCAACTACTGCATTTTCCTTCTGATAAACACCTGCCAGCGGAATCTCATACTCTTCACCCCTGTACCGGATTGTCTGTCCAAGGCAGCTTTCCTTTAGCACCTCTGCCTCAGAAGCATCTGCTATGGTACATTTTGCACCATGTTCTCTGCTGATCCTCTCGATCACCTGCATTGCTTCCGGCTTCTGTCTGGCAGTCACCACTCTGCAGCCGTCTTTGATGATCCCGGCTTTCTTCTCTGCAATCTGTGCCAGAGTATTTCCAAGAAAAGACATATGATCCATACTGATCGATACCAGCACTGCCAGCAGCGTATTCTTAATAATATTTGTAGCGTCCAGATTTCCGCCCATTCCCACTTCCAGCAAAACGAGATCACAATTCTCTTTTTTAAAGAACAGAAATGCCACCGCAGTCTCTATTTCAAATGCAGTGGGATGGGGATAACCATCCTTTGTCATAGCAGCAATAACATCAGACACCTGTGTAATATAAGCAGCAAAGTCCTCTCTGCTGATCCTGCTTCCCGAAACTTCCATCCTGCCTCTGTAAGAATACAGGGTAGGCGAAACATATCTTCCAATGTGATATCCTGCACCTGATAAAACAGAATACAAAAAAGCAATGACAGAACCCTTGCCATTGGTACCGGCTATATGCACATATTTCAGATCATCCTGTGGATTTCCAAGACGTTTCATCAGCTCACGCATATGATCCAGTCCCAGGACACTGGGAATTTCCCGGGTGATTTTGTCTATGTACTCCCGGCTTTCCTGATAATTCATAATAAACTCCTCTTATTTCCATGAGATCCCCTCCACACGTTCCTTTTGCGCATAAGGCACCTCATTGCTATAGTGTAATAACGTGTTCTCATTATATCCTACGTGTATGTTTTTTTCAAGGCAGGCAATACTAGAATCATAGAAATTTATACAGGAGCGTTACCTATGAAAAAAGCTTTCATTCTCTGCGGTCTGACGGGCTGGTGCATGGAAATCCTCTGGACCGGACTGCATTCCATCCTTTCAGGAGAACTTACCATGACAGGAAAAACTTCCCTTTTAATGTTTCCCATTTACGGATGCGGTGCCATCATCCGCCCGCTCTCCGGTAAACTTTCTGCTGTCCCGCTTTTTGTCCGCGGCTGCATTTATACTGTCGGATTTTTCTTCGTGGAATTTATCAGCGGTGCTCTTTTGCGCTGTTTTCATATGTGTCCCTGGGACTACAGCAACACTCCTCTGAATTACCGGGGACTGATAAGACCGGACTACGCTCCCCTCTGGTTCGGAGCCGGACTTTTTTTTGAGAAAATACTTGGAAAACTCTCTTGAAAAAAGCACCTGATTATTATATGATGTTATGAAGGATTAAATAAAAATTCCTGAACCAGTAAAATATGGAGGTATGAAATGAGACACTTAATGAGTCCGCTGGATCTGTCTGTTGATGAGTTAAATACTCTTCTTGACCTGGCCAGCGATATTGAGAAACACCCTGATAAATACGCACATGTCTGCGATGATAAAAGACTGGCAACTTTATTCTATGAGCCAAGCACCCGTACCCGTCTCAGCTTTGAAGCTGCTATGATGAACCTTGGCGGTAAAGTTCTTGGTTTTTCATCAGCTGATTCCAGTTCCGCTTCAAAGGGTGAAAGTGTTGCCGATACAATCCGCGTTGTATCCTGTTACGCTGACATCTGTGCTATGCGCCACCCGAAAGAAGGTGCTCCGTTAGTAGCTTCTATGGCTTCTTCTATTCCTGTTATCAACGCCGGCGACGGTGGTCATCAACATCCTACCCAGACATTAACCGACTTACTTACCATCCGTTCCCTGAAAGGACGTCTGGACAATCTGACCATTGGTCTGTGCGGCGACCTGAAATTCGGACGTACAGTTCACTCCCTGATCGAAGCACTTGTACGCTACACAAATGTAAAATTCATTCTGATCTCACCGGAAGAGCTTCGCATCCCAAGCTATATCCGCGAGGATGTTCTGAAAAAGAACAATATCGAATTTCAGGAAGTAGAGAGACTGGAAGATGCCTTACCAGATCTTGATATCCTCTACATGACACGTGTACAGAAAGAACGTTTCTTCAACGAAGAAGACTATGTCCGCATGAAGGATTTCTACATTCTGGACAAACAGAAAATGGAACTTGCAAAAAAAGACATGTACATTCTTCATCCGCTTCCACGTGTAAATGAAATCTCAACAGAGGTGGATGCAGACCCGAGAGCAGCTTATTTCAAACAGGCACAGTACGGTGTATATGTACGTATGGCCCTGATTCTCACATTACTGGAGGTAAAATTACCATGTTAAATGTTGGAGCACTTCGCGAAGGTTATGTATTAGACCATATCAAAGCAGGCAAGGCCATGACTATCTATCATGATCTGAAGCTTGATAAACTTGACTGCACCGTTGCCATCATCAAGAACGCGCGCAGCAACAAAATGGGTAAGAAAGATATCATCAAGGTTGAATGCCCGGTTGAGAATCTCGATCTTGACATTCTCGGCTTTATCGATCATAACATTACTGTAAACGTAATCAAGGACGAGAAGATCGTTGCCAAAAAAGAACTGAAACTTCCGAATCAGGTTGTCAACGTGATCAAATGCAAGAATCCACGCTGCATCACTTCCATTGAACAGGGACTCGACCAGATCTTTGTTCTTGCAGATAAAGAGAAAGAAGTTTACAGATGTAAATACTGCGAAGAGAAATACACAGGTAAACGCAATAAATAATAAAACAAATATCAAAAAAACAGAACGGAAGAAATCCGTTCTGTTTTTTTGTACGCAATCAGACCGATAAGCCGGGTTATGTCATTGGGTAATCATCTGTCTAGGCCTTACGTTGCCATAAGGCTCAAGCGACCCACCTGAAAGCACGACGGGCAGCCGTATCGCTTTCTATTCGGTCTTGCTTCAAATGGAGTTTACATGTGCCCGGCCTGTTACCAGGACGGCGGTAGTCTCTTACACTGCCTTTCCACCCTTACCTCAGCAAGTGAGGCGGTTTATTTCTGTTGCACTGGTCTGGGAGTCACCTCCACCGGACGTTATCCGGCATCCTGCCCTGCGAAGCCCGGACTTTCCTCGTCTGAACCCTTTCGTCTGTTCAGCCGCGATTACCTGGCCTGGTTGCGCAAATGCTATTCTAGCACGTTTTTTTTCACTTGTAAAGAAATTTCATTCATTACTGTTCACTCCGTTCTCAGTAACGTTGCCAAAATTCATTTCAAATTGCCTGCGGCAATGGAATTTATAGCAATCCTCGTAAATAATGCATTTAAGACAGTTCGGCAGAGTGCGAAAGACAAGAAAGATATCTGCAGGCGTGCTGACGCACGGCAAAGATATCTGACGCAGAATTTCACACTCTGATGGGCTGGATTAAGATGCATTATTTTAGAGGATTGCTATAGGCTTGTATGTCTCGGGATTTTGGCATATTCATGCCAAAACACCTCGCGGGATAGTGGCGTGTGAACAGTAACTTTCATTCTAGTACATCGTTTTCGAAATAACTATACCACTCACTTGTCTGCGAATCCGATTGCACAGGTCTAAAAGCCTCAGCGTAGCCCGCTACGCCTGCGTTTTTATACCAGCACACTCGAATCCGCATCCTACGCGATTGGTATAGTTATTTACGAAACGCTGTACTAGTATTTTACACATTAAAGCAGCTTCCGCCGATAAATTCTCTTAAAATCGAATTATTCGGCACTGCCTCGCTTGGCACCGGAACAAAATATTCAAAGAACTTCAGCAGCCTCTTCGCCTCTGTATACTCCGGTTCGTTCTTGGCAATCCCAAACAAAAGCGGTTCCGCATATACTTTCAGACATGCCAGTTCATAGATCAGCGCAGAATTAAACATTACATCTGCATCCTCCTGGAACGGAAAGATATTCTGTTCTTCACCTCTGCGCACAGACGGCCATCTTGCAATTGTCTCTTTCGCGGAAGTCCCTCTGGTGCGGGCATCTCTTACAATTCTGCGGATCAGACGGCCATCCGTAGTAGGAATTCTGTTGTGTTCATCAATATTCAGCTGAGTCAGAGCGCTGAGATAAATCTTAAATTTGCTCTCCTTTGGCAGCGCATAGCTGAGCCTGTCATTCAATCCATGAATTCCCTCGATCACCAGAATATCGTCTTTATCCAGCTGCAGAAAATCACCTTTATATTCTCTGGTTCCTGTTTTGAAATTGAAAACCGGCATCTCTACCCTTTTTCCTTCCAAAAGCTCAAGCATATCTTTATTAAACTGCTCCACATCAATCGCTTCCAGACACTCAAAATTCTTTTCCCCAAACTCATCTACAGGAGTCAGGTGCCTGTCAATGAAATAATTATCCACTGCGATCGGATGCGGTTTCATTCCATGGGCAGCCAGCTGAATGGACAGCCTGTGTGAAAACGTAGTCTTTCCGGAAGAAGACGGACCTGCGATCATAACAAACTTCTTGTTTCCGGCTGCGGCAATCTCAGATGCGATTTCCGAAATCTTTGCCTCCTGCATAGCTTCCTGGATCAGCAAAATATCCTGGATACCGCCTCTGGTAACCTTTTCATTCAGATCACCAACTGTCGCAATATCCAGTTTATCTCCCCATTCCTGAGATTCCTTCTGCACACGAAAAATCTTCTCCCTCGGTTTAAATTCAGGTATCCGGTCCGGTTCATTCTGAGTCGGAAGCTGCAGTACGAAACCACCCTCATACAAAAACAGATCAAACGTCTTAATATATCCCGTATGGTTCGCCATAAAACCGTAGAAATAATCCTCAAAACTTCCAATACTGTAAAGATTCACCGCAGAGCTTCTGCGGTAATTAAACAGCTTCTCTTTGTCATACATATGATGCTTATGAAAAAGTGCAACTGCCTCACTAGTGCTTACGCTTCGCTTTACAATGGGAAGATTCTCGTCCACGATCCTGTGCATCTGCGCCTTTACCTTATCAATAAATTCCTGATCCAGCGCCATAGGTCCTTTCATTGTAAAATAATAGCCGCTGCCTACAGAATAATGGATCACTACACTGTCTATATTTTCCTGCCCTGCCACATCATAAATTGCTTTCAGAAGAATCAGACTTGCACTTCTGCAATAAGTTTTGTGTCCGATCGGATCTTTGGATGTCACAAATTCAATCTCACAGTCTGCCTTGAGATGCTTATGCAGTTCTCTCAGCCTGCCATTTACGATCACCAGCATTACAGGTGCATCCGTACTTCCTTCGTATTCCTTTACAATCTCACTGTAAGGAATCTTCTCAGGATATTGTTTTGTTATTCCCTGTATCGTAACGTTATACATTTTCTGTCCCATAAATCCTGCCTCCATTTCTGCTATACCGACAAGTAAATACAGTTATCAGCTCCGCTGCCAACAGGCAGATCAGCCAATTTTCATTTATAATTTCATTATTATATGGTAAGAACCCGTATCACAGAATCGTGTACGGGCTCTTTACCTCTGCACAGGAGATTTTCAGTTCCGGAAATGCCTGTGTCAGTTCTTTTTTCATTGCATCCATAAAAATATATTCTGTTCCGTAGTGTCCGGCGTCGATCAGCGCCAGTCCCTGCGCAACCGTATCAATTCCTGTATGGTGGTCGATATCACCGGTCACATACACATCCGCACCGGCCTTAATGACATCCTTGATCATGCTCTTGCCTGATCCTGTACATACAGCAGCACATTTTACCATGCTGTCCAGATTCCCATAAACCTTTACATCATTTAACTTCAGAGACTCTTTGACAAGCTGTGCATACTCTCTCAGTGTCATTTCCCGTGGAAGTTTCCCAACTCTGCCAAAGCCCTGTACTTCCCCATCTCTCTCTTCAGTTATGGAAAGGACTGTGGTATCATGCATCTTCGTATAGTCTGCACTCAGATCCGCCATACCCAGCACATCATAATTGGTATGCATCGCATAATAAACAATTCCTTTCTGTATCAGCGTAAGGATCTTTCTTCCTGTAAAGCTATGATTATTGATCTTCTTAATTCCGGAAAAGATCATGGGATGATGGGTAATGATCATATCTGCCCCATCCTCTATGGCCTCAGCCAGTGTTTCCTCTGTCAGATCCAGAGCCAGAAACACATGGCTGATCTCATTTGTATCATCTCCTGCGAGAAGTCCTACGTTATCCCAGTCCTCTGCTGCATCTGACGGGTACTTCTTCTCCAGCCAGGAGGTCAGTTCATATGCCTTCATATTCCTCTAAAGCAGCAATAACTGCCTGCTTTTCCTCCTCTATCTCGCCCGCACGCTTCTCTGCATTGGGCGCATTCTTTAATCTGTCAAGAATCTCATTGCGGATGCGAAGCTCTCTTTCCAGATACTCCCGCAGAACAGGATGCTTTCTTTCCAGAAGCATTCCTCCAAACCACTCATCTAAAGTATAAGGAGTATCTTCTGAAATATGCATCTTTTCTCCATGAATTACCTTCATCATAGGATAAAACTTGCCATCCTCCAGAACCATCTCCTCCTCTGTGATCTGCCAGCCGATTTTTCTGACAAATCTGCGAAAATGGGGGATATCTGACTGAGGCTGCAGGATCATTTCCCGAAAGCTCTCCCTGACCTCTGCCCCGTCAGTAAGAATCCTCTCCATGAGAGGGCCGCCCATTCCTGCGATCACAAGAGTGTCGCCCTCTCCCGGTTTCAAAGCCTCAAGTCCGTCTGAAAGCCGGGTTTCTATGTATGCGTCCAGTCCATACTGAGAAATATGTTCCTGCGCTCTGGACAACGGGCCTTTTCTTACATCCATGGCAATCGCACCCGGAATCTTTCCATCCAGATAAAGCGAAACCGGCAGGTATCCATGATCGCATCCCACATCCACAAGTCTGTTTCCCCTGGTCACCAGGCCTGCTATTGCAGACAAACGTAATGAAAGCTGCATAACAGGCTCCTTAGTCCAGATAATCCTTCAGTTTACGGCTGCGGCTCGGATGACGAAGCTTGCGGAGCGCCTTTGCCTCAATCTGACGGATACGTTCTCTTGTTACATTAAATTCCTTACCAACTTCCTCCAGAGTTCTGGCACGTCCATCGTCCAGGCCAAAACGCAGGCGCAATACTTTCTGCTCTCTGTCTGTCAATGTGCTCAGAACCTCTACCAGCTGCTCTTTCAGCAAAGTAAATGCTGCTGCATCTGCAGGTACAGGTACATTGTCATCCTGGATAAAGTCTCCAAGGTGGCTGTCCTCTTCCTCACCGATAGGTGTCTCCAGAGATACAGGCTCCTGGGAGATCTTAAGGATCTCACGTACACGCTCTACAGACATATCCATCTCTTTTGCAATTTCTTCCGGCGTAGGTTCACGTCCAAGCTCCTGCAGTAACTGACGGGAAACGCGGATCAGTTTGTTAATAGTCTCAACCATATGCACCGGAATACGGATGGTACGTGCCTGGTCTGCGATTGCTCTGGTGATCGCCTGACGGATCCACCATGTAGCATAGGTACTGAATTTATAACCCTTGCGGTAATCAAATTTCTCAACCGCTTTGATCAGACCTAAGTTACCTTCCTGGATCAGGTCGAGGAAAAGCATTCCACGTCCCACATATCTCTTTGCAATGCTGACAACAAGACGAAGGTTTGCTTCTGCCAGACGTTTCTTGGCAGCCTCATCCCCATTCTCCATTCTCTTTGCAAGTTCGATTTCCTCTTCTGCTGAAAGAAGCGGAACCTTACCAATTTCCTTCAGATACATACGTACCGGATCCTCGATGCTTACACCTTCAGGAACAGAAAGATCGATCTTGTCAAGTTCAATCTCTTCTTCATCCAGCTTATCAATGTCTGCATCGTCATCATCCAGGATCATATCATCTGCATTACTGTCTGTAATCCTAAGCACATCCACTCCACTGGCTTCCAGAAAGTCAAATACTTTCTCCATCTGTTCAACTCCCAGTGGCTGATCCTTAAAGAAGTCATTGATTTCCTGGTATTCCAGTACATTCTTTTTCTTCTTGGCAAGCTCCAGAAGTTCTACCAGTTTTTCACTGAATTTACCCATATTCATTTCCATATGTGCTCTATACCTCCATATAGTGTTTATATTTTATCCTTATTCAAAAGAAATATGCAGCTGCTGCCGCTTTCTTCCAAGCTCTTCCAGTTCTTTCTTTGCTTTTACAAGTTCCTGCAGTCCCTGTATATCTGTGGGATCCCAGGTTCTGTTTCTCTCTTTCAGACTCTCATCCTTAATCCTGATCACAGCATCCGAGAAAGCCCGGTTCTGTTCCTCCGGAGTCTCCAGATGGATCGTTGCATTAAAAAGGGATGAAACCTCTCTCTGCTCTTCACTGTCAATGAAAGCATTCATCAGCCTTGCAGGATTCACATCGCCATCCCTGTGTTGCTGGTAAAGCATCTCTGCCACCTGCCTGTACAGAGGAACCACGAAATCTGAAGGCTGGATATATTTTTCCACTGTGTCAAATATGCCCGGATAAGTTACCAGCCAGGTAAGCATCAGCTTCTGTGCTTTCTCTGCTGCACTCTCCTTCTTCTTTTGCTGACCTGCTCCCACAGGTTTAGGCTGAATCCTCTGCTCTGCCGGAGTTCCCTTCATTGCAAGAGCTCCGACTCTCTTTTTCAGATTCTCCACACTGATCCCACTGTTTCTGTAATCCTTTACGATTGCTTCTATGTAAAGATTTCTCTCCAGTTCATCGGAAAGTTCCAGAAGCATCTGTGCACACCGCTCAAAGAAACGGTTCTGTCCCTGGGGCTCCTCCATTGGAAATTCCCGCTCTGCCATATGTACGCGGAACATAAAGCTGTCCATAGCCTGCTCCAGACGTTTCTCAAACTCTTCCGCTCCAAGTGCCTTGATAAATTCATCCGGATCTTTATGCGGCTTAAGATTTACCACCCTCGAAGAAACACCTGCTTCCCTCAGGATCGGAATGGCACGAAGTGCAGCCCTCACGCCTGCATCATCACTGTCATACAGAAGCAATACCTCCTGAGTGTAACGCTTCAGCAGACTTGCATGTCCGGAAGTAAGTGCCGTTCCCAGCGATGCCACCGCATTGGTAAACCCTGCCTGATGCATGGATATCACATCCATATATCCTTCACACAGGATCAGATAATTTTTTCTCGTGGTTCTTGCAACATTCAGCCCGTACAGATTCCGGCTTTTATCAAAGATCGTAGTCTCCGGCGAGTTCAGGTACTTCGGCTTTCCGTCACCCATCACTCTGCCTCCAAATCCGATCACGCGGTTATTCACATCCATGATCGGGAAAATAACTCTGTTCCAGAACTTATCATACATTCCCCTGCGTTCATCCACATTGAACAGGCCGGAATCCCGCAGCAGTTCGTCACTGTAATTCTTTGACTTCAGATATTTGTACAAATCGTCACTGTACTTATCCGAATATCCCAGGCCAAACTTCCTGATCGTCTCCTCACTGAGTCCTCTGCCTGTCAGATATTCATGTGCCTGTCTGCCACTCTCTCGACGCAGCTGATAATAGAAATATCCTGCTGCAAGCTTATTGATCTCCAGAAGGGCAGCCCGACGTTCTGCTTTCTTCTTTGCTTCTCCGGAATATTCAATCTTCGGAAGCTGCACCCCTGCCCTGTCTGCCAGATGCTTCAGTGCCTCCCCAAAGGTATAATTCTCATATTCCATCACAAAATTAAATACATTCCCGCCTGCTCCGCATCCGAAGCAGTAATACATCTGCTTCGCCGGTGTTACCGAAAAAGAGGGAGTTTTCTCATTATGAAACGGACAAAGTCCAAAATAGGTACTTCCTCTTTTGTTCAGCTTCACATACTGGGATACAACATCTACAATATCATTCTTCATCCTGACTTCTTCAATGATATCGTCTGAATAACGCATGCTTCGTCCTCCTTCTTGATCGATTAATAGACTTCCCATGCTTTTGGTATGTAAATCTCCCGGAATTTCCTTATAGAATACTGGTCTGTCATTCCTGAGAGATAGTCACATACTGCCTGTTCCTTCTTCTCTCCACGCACGATCAGCTCCCTGTATTCTGTTGACATTGCTTCCGGGTGTTCGACATAATATTCATATAACTCCGTCAGCATCTTCACTACCTTTTCCTCTTCCTTATGGGCTGCCGGATTCTCATATACATTCTGAAACATGAGAGCCCGCAGATCCATCATTGCCTCGTAGATCTCTGCTGACATCTTTATGGTATCCTGCTCAAGACTGTTCTCTATCACATCATGAACAAATGTATTGAGCCGCTCTCTGGTTGTATAACCGAGCAGCATCCGAAGCGTGATCGGAATATCATCCTCAGAAATAATCCCCGCCCGCTGTGCATCATCCATATCATGATGAATATAGGCGATCTTGTCCGAAAGTCTTACTACCTGTCCTTCGAGAGTAGACGGATTCCCACTGGTTCTGTGATTCAGGATACCATCCCGGACCTCCCATGTGAGATTCAACCCTTCGCCGTTCTTCTCCAGTACCTGTGCAACCCTGACGCTCTGTTTATAGTGGGCAAAGCCATCCGGATTCACTGCATCAAGAGCCCTCTCACCTGCATGTCCAAAGGGAGTATGTCCCAAGTCATGTCCAAGTGCGATCGCTTCTACAAGATCTTCATTCAGTCTCAGTGCCTTCGCTATTGTTCTGGCAATCTGTGATACCTCAAGAGTATGTGTCAGTCTGGTCCTGTAATGGTCACCCTGGGGCGCCACAAAAACCTGTGTCTTATCCTTCATCCTGCGAAAAGCTTTACTATGAAGGATCCTGTCTCTGTCTCTCTGATAGACAGTCCGTACATCGCATTCTTCCTCCTGCCGCTCTCTGCCTCTGGAACAAAGACTCAAAGCAGCATAAGGACTGAGCATCTTTTGTTCACGCTGTTCCATGCTTTCTCTGATATTCATAAGCGATACCTCCACAAGCTGACAAAATACCTCTTATTAATTATATTCTACATAAAATTTCAAATTCCTCTTTTTTTCAAAAAAAAATTGAAATTTTTTTATATTTTTTTCAAAAAGGTGTTGACATTAGCTTTTACATTTGATATAGTATCACTTGTCGCGAGGGAGAGCAAAAGAATCCCAGAGAAATGCGATATGCGGAAGTGTCGGAACTGGCAGACGAGCAAGACTAAGGATCTTGTGAGCATTGCGCTCGTGTGGGTTCAAGTCCCATCTTCCGCATTTAAAGAATGAGGAACTGTGAGAAGTCATGGTGCCTTATTTTTTTATTCTTTTTTCTACAATAATTCTTTTCTCAGGTAACCATTTTCCGGTCCCCTGCATAATTTATCAGGAAAACATTATCTACAGGAGCTTGTATGGCTTTTTATCATATGCAGATGCAGCAGGAAAATATAGATACAGGACAATATCAGGTTACCGTATCAGACCGGCTGAACAATCGTCCCATAGAAAACGCACGCGTCAGAATCTCCTACACAGGAGCACCCGACAGTACCATTGAAGAAGTGGCAACAGATTCCTCCGGACGCACTCCTGTTATCGAACTTAAGGCTCCACCTCTGGAATACAGTATGGAACCGGTTGAACAACAGCCCTACTCAGAATATACCATTCAGATCGAAGCAGAAGGATTTGAACCAAAAGAAATCGCAGGAAGCCAGGTATTAGCAGATACTTTATCCAGACAGCCAACAACGCTGAATGTCATGGAATCCGGCGAAACTTTCCAGAGAATTGTAATTCCTCCGCATACGTTGTTCTATGAATATCCTCCCAAAATCGAAGAAGCCGAGATAAAACCAATAAACGAAAACGGCGAAATCGTATTAAGCAAGGTCGTTGTCCCTGAATATATAGTGGTACACGATGGGCCTGTCAACGATTCCGCTGCAGGCAATTATTATGTACGCTACAAAGATTACATCAAAAATGTAGCCAGCAGCGAAATCTATGCCACCTGGCCCGACGACACCATCCGGGCAAATATTCTGGCTATCATGTCTTTTACTCTGAACAGAGTTTATACGGAATGGTACCGGAACCATCAGTAATTCGGGGTAGCGTGAAGAAATCATTCAGATTAATTTTGAAGCGGATATTCACACTGTCCTTTGTGATATCAATTCTTTCGATCAGTTTATTTACAAGCACTCTTTTCGTAGTAGTATCTGCATTCCAGAATACATCCTGCCATGTGGGGATTTTACTTCGGATATTTTCCCAGTCATCCATAGAAACTTTCATTGCATCAAGTTCTGCTTTCCTTTCTTCCACAATTCTTTTATGCTTCTGTTCCAGTTCCTTATGTTTTCTGATGATTCCCGCCAGTTCCTCCAGACTCAGAGGATAGTCTCCTGTCATGGCATTTGGAATGTTGTTCTCCATAACAGATATTTTCTGCTGAATATTTTCCAGTTCACTCTGTTCCTTATCCAGTTCGGACTGCTTAACTGCTTTCTGCCGGCTCTGGTTCTCTTCAATCTGGGTGAAAACATCCTCATTTTCCTGAAGCTTTCCGATATATTCTGCAAGTGCCTCAAACACCACAGGCTCAATCTGGTCTGCACGATACTGCTTCGTTTTCTCATGGGGAATCCCATTCCATGCATTCGGGCATTTGTAAATGGCAATTTTACTTGTACGCCTTTCTCCTGTATCCTTAATTGTCCAGTAATTATATTTACTGCCATTCGTCATTTTACGTCCACAATAACCACAATGCAGGACATCAATCAACGCCAGCATACCACTGTTTCTTCTTATTACTGTGACATTCTGGTTTTCCAGAGACTTAATGTATTTGTCTGCTCTCTGCTTTCTGGTGTCCTGTACCTGATTCCACATATTTTCATCTATAATGGCAATCTCAGTATCAGGTTTCTCTGCAAATATCCAGTCCTTACTGTCCAGTCTGTGATATCTGCCATCTACTCTTTCTCTCCGCTTATACGCAGTATATCCTGCATAGACCGGATTTGTAAGAATACTAACAATCGTACCACTTTTCCAGATATCTCTGGGTGCTCTGTCCTTATAAATCTCATGTTCATTCAGAATCTTACTGATCTTAGTTGCTCCAAATTCTTTATGTAAAGAAAGTTCATAGATATATTTTACCACTTCCGCCTGCTCCGGTACAACCACTAAATGATGCAAAGCACGGCCATGTTTGCTGACTTCTCCTGAAAGTTCCAGTTTATATCCGTATGGAGCCTTTCCACCCATGAACTTCCCTTTCTGCACCAGCTTCTGTGCAGTATCCTTTACGCGCATCCCTGTGTCAGAGCTGCTTTTCTGAGCATTTCCATACCTCAGCGCCAGCATCATCTGTCCCATGATATCATCAGATTCCGGGGAAATGCAGCCATCTTTAACTGTATAAATATCCACGCCAAAGCTTTTCAGACTCATGACATATGCACCGATTTCCCACATACGCCTGCCGATACGGTCATCCTTGTATACAACCAGGATGTCATATTCTTTCGCTTTTGCGTCCTGCAGCGCTTCCTGCAGAATATTTCTGTCTACCACTGCATTCTTGTAACCACTGTTACTGCCCTCGAAATATTCCTTTTCATCCAACTGCCAGTCGGGCTGGTTGGATATGTAGTCTTTTACAAGCTGTCTCTGTACACTTAAATCTCCGTCTGCTTCCAACTGTTGGTTGGAGCTTACGCGGAGAAGCATTCTGACTCTCTTCATTGAATTTGTCCTCCTAAAAAATACAAGGGCAGGATACTTCCTGCCCTATTGGTTTTAACTAATACAAATCTTTTGGGATTTTTCCTTCAATTCTCCTGAAATAATTGCCTTTACTTCCTGTTTAATCATCTGATCTCTTGCTGATTTTGGTGGAAATTCAAAGCAAATCTGCATACCAGATCGTTTGATTTTGACAGTATCGTATTTCTTATCCGGCATTTTACCTCCTGCAAGAATCGTCTTTTCTACATGATTATTCACTGATGGCATGGCATATGTAATTTTGTTCACTTCTATTACCTCCCGTGATATTTTCTATATTTTAATATCTTTTTTCTTACATAATTTTATCTAAATTTTCATGATTTTGATAATATAGCATCGTCAACATCCTGATCATCCACTTCTATATCACCCTTAATCAAAGCATATCCTGTTTTTAAGTTACGTAACATCTTGTAATATTTGGTTATTGCAGTATAATCAATTATATTGGCAAGTTTCTTCTCATCACCATCATTTGGCTTAAAATAAATTTTTACAGAAGCCTGATTTAAACAATCAAGTTCTTTTTTGCCAAATTGTGACAAAAACTGCGTAGCCATCAAAAGTGAAACTCCATATTTTCGTGATTCTGTTAACATTTGAAAAAACACTGAATTTTTTCCAAGAGACAAACTCTGAATTTCATCTATGCTGATTACAAGACTATTTTTCACTGCTTTACTCTTTCGGAGTTTTTTCCAGATTATATTTAAAATAATCTCTATTGCTACACATTGTATCTTCGAATCATACCCTGAAAAGTCGATCACATTCACCTTACCGGGTTGTATTGTTTCTGCTTTTCTTCTAAAAATGTTGCTACTTAGCAGAGGGTATAATCTACTATATACGCTACTTGCTTCCGGCTCTTTTGCTTCTAATAGCAAATCACTCATTGCATCCAGTTCTGTATCATATGCGTCAGCAAAGTCAGGATCATCTACCATATAGCCAATTATTTTTTGCAAGCAAAACAACTGATGTGGACCAAAATTTTGGCCCAGAGTCAATATTTCAACAGCATGTCCAACCTTTCTTTTTTTTGCTATACTATCTATTTCCCGAATTTCTGAAAGAAAGTTCCATTCAAAACCATTTTCAAGCACATTAATTTTATGAGTCAATTCATTAAAGAAATCATAATGATTCCCGTCCTTATCAAAGGCAATCACAGTCTTACCTTCCTTTACAGCATCATACTCTATACCAGCCATTCTATAAGATTTGCCACTACCAGTTTTACCCGTAATGAGTATATGGCCGTTCATGCATTCCTTTGATAATATAATATCTTCTCCTCGCAAGCTCTTTCCCAACACCATTTTTACTCCTCCTCTTGAACCATAAACATTTCTAAACAAGCTCTGTCAAGGTTAATCATCCTTTTTCTTACTGCGATCGGATTATTCGGCGATTCTTTCAGAGTCAACTTCTTGGTGAAATCCGCCTTCTCCGATTTTAATGCACCACTTTTAGCAAGTGCACTTTTTACTCTCCTTTCAGATATTACTGACACTATTGGGCGAATTATTTCTTTTAGGCATCTCGTCGTTACCCAAAAATCTGTTGGCGTACAAATGATTATTTCATTATTTTCTAATTCTTCCCATGTAACATCTTTTCGTTGTTTCTGTTGTATATTTGACTTCTCAATGAGTTCGGCAAAAACTTCTGTTATGTCCTCCGAATCAAAAGTAGCCAGATAATAAAGTTCTGTTTTTTCTTCAAAACTTCTTTTCATATACTTCATCGCTTCATAATATTCATCTTCATTTTTCAAGAGAAAATATAACAAATCTGATGCTATAATCTGTTGATGTCTCCAAAAGCTTTCCATTTTCCAAGGATTTACTTTTTGTGCTTCTTCTTTGGTTTTATTCCCAACCCAATGTTCTGCAATACTTTTATCACGTATCGTAAGAAGAGTTCCTATATACATATTATCTTGAAGCAATGTACAGTCAGCATCTGATATATTCAAAACAGGAACTCTAGAATCAACGAGAAACTCTCCCAGACTGGAAACGTTATCAACCAGCAACACTGGAAAAAAATCTGCTTCAAACAGAAATTTCTCCAATTCCAAAGTTTTTATATCTGGATTGTACAACAATATACCGATACCATCATTTGGAACATACACTTTAGAATTTTTCCGCAGTCGTATCACATTAGGAAACGTATTTCCAAGATAATCCAGAAAAACATTTGCCATTCGCCTATTTTCTACTGTTAAAATTATTCCTGCTGTTTTACAATGTTCTTTCAACTCAAATGGCACTCTGTACAGTGCCTGAAAAAATATAAGAGCCACAGGTGTAGACAGCCAATCCAAAAGAAGCTGAACATCATTTACAATAGAAGCTTCATATTCTGGATATATAACAATCTCACCTTTCACGAGACCTCGCCACGTTTCTTCTGCTTTCTGAGTATATGTAAGAGACATTTCTTTGTTGTAATACCATCCCGTTGAATACGGAATTTCTACCTCTGTTGCTCGTGTCAGCAGATTTGAAATCAATAGTGCCACTTCCTCAGCACGCTTTTTCTTGCCATTTGCCTTAATCTCAACTCCATTCTCTTTCAAACAGCGAACCATATGTTCTGGTGTATTCAAATTTTCATTTGTAATATAGATTTCCGTATGCCCCTTTTCTGTACAATAACTAAACCTCCAGATAGTATGTTTTTCTTGCGTCAATAAATCTGTTGAAGAAATCTTACGCAACATTGGATATGTCAGATTAATAAATTCATGTACCATCTCCTCATCATATGCATTTCGATTCTTAATCAACGGAACCCCTGCTGGAGATATTTCCACAACTTTGTACTCACCTTCACGCTTACTTCTGAGCCGTTCACGATTTCTTCTGCGGCATTCGTCAGCAGCTACATCTACCGCCTTTTTTTGTGCTACTTCATTTACACGAATCATCGATTCTACCTGACTTTTATGCCAAACATCTTCTCGATCAACGCTCTGCCTTTGCTGATACATCTTTGGAATCTGTTCTGTCTCATTATTCATTTGCATGCCCGATGTAGAATTCTGTTCATTCGTTATAACTCGCATTGGCTCATATGCCTCTGTTTTATGCTTTTCTGCTGTTGGCAAATTCAATCTGTAAGTTTCTTCATTCATTACTTTCTCATTCACAATTTTTATCTCCATATTTGCACCTCTCCAGTTTTCTGATATAATTCTAAAGAATGTTCCCGGTAACTTCTTTTACACTCATTATATCTTTTACAAACGCATGACACACTCCCAGTTTTAGCTACTCTATTTCTGGGATTGACTATTTTGAGAGGATTACAAATATGAAATCTAATAATGAAATACCAAAAGAATACACTCGTTCAGATCTTACAATTCTACTTACAGAAAAATTAACTAAAAATGAATTTCATATAAGCAAAAACACATTTGATGCAATGTTAAAAAAGGTCAAAACACTGGTTATCAATAACGCATTTGACTACAATCTTTATTATATTGATACTTTTTATAAGGAATGTCCCTATTTTCAAGGTAATAATAATCTTAGATGTGCTATTGGCGCATTTATAAATCCTTTTTATGCTACCGATTACTCCAAATATAAAAAGCAAACTAATTTTCCCTACAAAATACCAAGAAATACCTGTGTTCTTTTTCTGGCGAACATATACGCTATCTGCAACAAAAATTTTATGCCAAGCAATAAAGGATCATTCAAAACAATTCGAGACTATGTGGATTATATAGATACATTTATCGATAATTTTCCTTATCAAGAAATTACATATTTCGATCAAAGTATATATAAAACAGTAGAAGAAATCAGCTCTCTTAAAATTTTTTTAAAAAATATCTTTCACAAAGAACTCGGTGCTGATGTTTATGTAGCATATGAAAATTTCCGTACAGAAATAGACCTATGCCTTAGTCAAACAAATGCTGAATATTTCTATTTCATGCCTTCTTGTAACCTGGCTACCCTTCATACTACTTTTCATTATATAGATAACGTATTTGGTTGTTGGGAACGTGTATTATTCGGCAATGTTCACGATAAATCTTTTTATGAAAAAGCACTTTCTTTCTTAAATATAATCTACAATCATTTAAACATTATGAAACGCGAGACTCAATCTGATTGTAATATACTATTTGATCACCTTGTTCCTGTTTCTCTATGCGATTTAATAGATTTAAACTCAAAGAACCTGAATAACATCATCAATAGAAAATCTTCTCAATTTGAATCAATAGATTCCATAGCAGAATATTTTGAAAATAACTTTAATCAGTTAATAGACTTTTATTCAACTCATGATAATTATTTTTTCTTTTCTCATCACCAAGAGGCTTTTATTCACATTCTAAAACACTGTCGTGATACTTTACGATTATATTTAAAGAGAAAAACAGCCAACACCCAAAGCATCAATATTCAAACTGAACTACGATGCTTTCTTGAAAACATAAATCAACAACCCATGATTGAAGAAACTCAATCGCCACGTAAGCACATAAATATCCCTCTCTCATTAAAAAAATCTGGAACATTTATGCCGTTCCTAGAAAGGTATTTCAGCAAGGAAAATATTTATGCATCAATAGAGAATCTCCCTGTTCCTTCATTAAATTTAATTTACCCTTCCAGCTTCAACACAGCATCTGAAATCATCAATTTATCTGTTCCGATAAGCTTAATGGAATGGAATCAGTTAACTCCTGAAGATCAAAAAAAATTTTTATATGAGTTATGTACTTTTTCCAAATCATTAATCAAAAAATATTTATCATCATCTGACGATATTAATACATCTGATTGACCAGTTTGTTTCTTTATCTCAAAACCTCTACCTTCTGGAACACCAACAAATTCTCTGTTTAAATGTTCCAGAAGGTTCTTTTTTATTTTTGAGATATGTCCGCAAATAGACTAACATTTCGAGACATTCTTCTCATACTTCTGTACTTGTCGATAGAAAGTACTTCGTTTCATTTTCAAAACTTTCATTGCTGTTTTTGCTGTTATATCACCCCTTTTCCATCTTTCATACACTTCTGGGAACTTTTCGGGCAATATAAATACCGGTCTTCCCAAATGTTTTCCCTTTTTCTTAGCGGCTTCAATACCTTCTCTCTGTCTTTTCCGAATCGTTAATCTCTCTTGCTCCGCTATGCTTGCAAGTACTTCAATTAAAATATTCTGAATCATCTCCAGAATCCATACCTGCCCTTCAGGAACTTCTATCAAAGATGTGGGGAGATCTAAAATCTTTAACCTGACTCTTTTTCTTTTGAACCATTCCAATTCTCTTTTTATATCTTCCTTATTTCTGGAAAGTCGATCAATAGAAGTGATATACAGAACATCCCCCTCTCTGAGTCCAAATACACCTTTAAGTGCCTGATATCCCTCTCGGTCAGTATTCTTTCCGCTGACTTTATCAACCACAATATTCTCTGGTTTTACATAGTCCTTTAAAGCCACTATCTGTCTGTCCAAGTTCTGCTCTGTGCTACTTACCCGTGCATATCCAAAGATATTTACATTCCTTTTCTCATTCTGCATAACTCCACTCTTTCCATTTCTGAATATTCCATAGAACTTTTCTCTAAAAATTCCCATTCATCATCTGCAATAAAACCCTCTTGCCATTCCATACAGTCAATCGGCAATACACCCCTTGTAATAAATGTCCCATAAAAATTAACAAGAATACCTTTTTTATACCTACATGGAATACCATCACTGTCTCCATCAGCTAATTCCCAGAACTGTAACCATTTCGGCACAGTTTTTCTATCAATCCGAACATCTGAAAAATATCCAGTTACTCCTCTGATCACCATTGGCATCCAACGTTCATTTTTAGCATTACATCTCACTTCATTTTCCTCATTCATTCCGAAAAAATAATATTTCTCAACTACCACAAGACAGCTATAGCCTTGTGGTAGTCGAAGTATCCTTATCTACATGGAACTAATATTCCGTTTGTACTATCATACCGATAAACATCTTCTGTCAGCACCTCGTCTTCTGCGGTCATATCTGCCATTGTTTTCTTTAATACTGCCTTCAGATCATCCACGTCTGCCGTTTCAGCAGCATGTATCATCACCTCATGTACACTGGTAAATACCGCATAAAAATCTCCATCCAACAATTCTGCCAAACGTTCTGCAACTCCCGGCAAAAATAATGCAGTCGCTCCATTAGTTTTTTCTCTGGTACTCATACAGTTTCCCAATGGTCCTTTATTCAACTCTGCAGTAATATCTGATCTATTCATAAATCCTTCACCATCATTCCCTAAATTGGAAATCATCTTCCACCAGCAATAAATTCTTGGCTCAGACATTTCCGATGTATTCTCCATCGCCAGTTGAAATACTTCTTCCTCGTTCTTATTCCATTTTTCTATCTGTGATTTACGAAGTTTTGTGCTGATAACTCCTCCTTTTGTTTCTCCAATCCTAAAATATACAGCCAAAGCTATATCGCCAATTTTCTTATATATTGCATCTTTCAGGTCCCTTTCATTTCTATTGAAATTAATTGCTCTGAGAATTATCTGTGGTTTTGCATCTTCAAAAGTTCTCAGTTTCTGTGCACTCATTAAAAATCCTGTTTCCTGTACCTGTTGAATTTCTCTGACAATATTATTAACTGCATTAGAAATAGTCTCCTCTCGTGGATCTTCTTCATATAACTCCTTGATATAAATCCCAAGCGCACCTACTTCTTTCTCTGATTCCACACACTCAATCACCAGACGATCGCCCGTTTCCGCATATTTCTCACCTTTTCTGCAAAGATATATCTTTTCTTCTGGTAACTGTAATCTGACCATTAATCTCTCTTTAAGTTCCTTAACAAATTCTTCGTATTTAATCATTACTTTTTCCTCCATTCATGCCACATGAGCACTAAAATCCATTTCATTTTCTGCTTCTGTCATATCAACTGCTATTTTGCTTTTAATTGTTTCATCCGTAGACAATGCTCTCTGAAACTCCGTACTGATCGGAGCATATTTCAATGCCTGTTTTATTACTGTCTTCTTTGCCATTTCCTCGTAATTGGTCTGCCACGGTGAATAAGAACTTCCAAACGCCTTAGAATAAGTTCTGGCAAAGCTATCCATATCTTCTTTACTCATACAGCTATAGCCATATCCTCCATTCTGTGTCTTAAATAAACCATAAAAATAGACCGGCTCACCTCTGTCAGAAGTTGCTGGTCTATGGATCAGTTTGGGATTCAACCCATATTCAAACTCAAATTCATCATTTTCATATACAGTCTGTGCCTGTATCGTCTGCATGTTTCCATTCCGATACGCCAATGTAATCAAACCTTTATATCCCATCTGAAATTGGCATTCCAACTGTCCTTTATTTTTATATGGAATCAAATATGCAAGCCCCAACGGTGTATTTACTTCCAGACCAAGCTGTGCCGCATTTAAGAGAGCCGCAATAAAACTCATTGGTGTACACTGTTGTAACTGCGGTGTATTATTTAATGCACTAAGGGCAATACGTGTAAACCGCTCTGGTGTAATCGCTGATGGTAATGCCTTTTTCAATTCCGGTGTCAGCGCTTTAACCATATCTGGAATGGACATATTCCGTTTTAGCTTTACATTTTCCTCTGATGGTGTCTGTAACTTATCCGCCTGTTGTGACAGTTCCTGCTTCAAGTCCACTTTCTCTGTTCTTGGCATTAATCTCCTCTCCTTTCCCTTATGCCGCAGGTTCGTATTTTACCTGAAATCTTCGACTGCTGCTTTTCTTTAAATAAGTTTCATAAATATCTGGTTTTTCTGCCTTTAGTTTATTGGTATCCAGACGATTAACACTGGTTTGTGACCATGAAATACGATAATCTGGCGCAACTGCTGATACAGCACTACCCATTTGTAATTTTATCTTCTGATCTATCGTCGTCTTTTCCTTTGTCAGCTTCTCAATCAGATGATCCAGTTCTGAACGTCTATGTAATTCTTTTTCCATTCCAAATAACTGAACTTCCTTTTTCTCGTCTGCATGGAAAGTATCCTGCAACATTTGGGTATAATCATCACTTCCATCTGGCTCTGGAGGATTTTTCTTTTTAACACGTTCAAACCAGAAATGTTCTTCGATTTTAATAAGACTGCGGATTGTTTCTTCATCCCTTTCAATTTTTCTGATTACAAAGTCTCTTCCATAAATTAATGCCGCCACATACCAGCATTCATATCCAGAAACTGCCAGATAATGCTGCACCTGTAAAAGATAACTAAGAGGCACTGCACCATCTTTCCATTTTTCTGCTGAATATGGACTCACTGTTTTGCATTCCAGACCTGCTTTCTGCCCCACAATCAATCTGTCGAAATCTGCAAGCATCCAGTTATATTTTTCATTCTGGAAAATATAATTTGCACGCTTAACTCTCATTCCTGTTTCTTCTGTAAATCTTTTTGCCACATATTCTTCTAAGTCCCTCCCCTGCTTCATAGCTTCATTATCCGGGATTTCTTTTATCTTTTCTGCAATCTTATCCTGATACACAGAGAATGCACTTACATATGGATTCATTCCGGCGATTGCTCCTGCATCACTTCCACATATTCCCTGTTTTCTGTATTTAAGCCATTCCTCTTTAGGAAGCCCTATTGTTGATACCAGACGTTTCATATTCATTTTCCTCACTTTCTGCCTGCATATATGCTGTAATAATCTTATCAATGGTATTTGATACATTTTCATCCATTGACCTTTCCTGTCTAATCCATTTCTGATAAAAATACATCAGAAGATTAGGAAAAATGAGAAGAATCTCCACCCCTTTTTCTGATATGTCCTCACAATGCCGAATTGCTGATCTGGAAAGTTTTTTATAGGTTTCTACTTTTTCTACATCATCTTTAAATGTACCTGTTCTTTTTCTCAGAATATTTCTGCAATACTGACTACATTCCATTTCAATTTTATCCCTCAATAGTTTCCTTTTATCCATCTCTGTCCTCCTATGCTGCGCAAAGCATCTGATAAGCCTTGTCAATCAAAGGATTTCCTTCTACTGTTCTGGAGAAAAGGTTCTCTTTGAAATTCTTTGTCCTCCGAATAGGCTCAGAATGAGTCGCAAAATCTGATACTGCATTTACAAAACGGTATGCATTATTTCCCACATCTTTCAGATCGGGTGCATCAAAATATCTTTTCTGCATATCCTCCCGGAGTCGGTTAATGTTTCGGACATGAAGAGAATTATCTTCGTTTTCATATGGAAGAAGCAGCTTTATATAATCCATAACCTGACGGTCTGTTAATTCAATCTTTCTAAGATTTTCAAACTCTCTTCCCAATCTGGACATATATTTTTCTGCCATAAATAATGTCTGTTTTGCTTCTTCCATTTTTCCCTGCACGTCTCCTGTATGCACCATTGACCATGAGCGTTTTGCCGTTGATAAAGCAAGATTCAGAGTATTATTGCATACTACACGAATTGGCGTAACTGCCACTTTAATTGCCCCTGAACCATCATGGGTATTACTGAATACCAGATAAGGACTAATCTGTTCTCCATTAATAATGAACTCTCTTGGCATTCTTGCCAAAATCCATACCTTTCTTCCATCCAGAAGTGCTCCTGCGGTCTCGTAACGTACACCTTCTCCAAGTAATCCATCTGTAAAAGCAAAGGCTTCATCATTCTGCACTACCTTATAACGATCTGTAACAACGCCAAGCACTTTATCATCCAAATCTCTTACGTTGGCTTTATATCCTGGGATAAGCAGGTTATTATCTGTATAAATTGGTTCCTGACGAACTTTCCAGTTTAATCCTGCTAATTCCAGTGCATCTTCCGAACCCGGAGCTTCCATCACTCTTGTTCCTAATCCATGCCACGGGGTTTCTCTTACATAAAACATAGTTTCTACATTTGCTGCCATTTCGCTGTCCTCCTTAGTGTTTTCTTGTGATAATCTCAATAAGTTTCTCTGCTGCAATCCTGATAATAATGACTAATTCCACGCGTAAGCCCTCCATTCTTGTATTTTTGCGCATAACAAAACAGAACCTCGAATTGAGGTTCTGCTCATTAATCACTACTATAATATGTAACTGAAATAATCTGTTTTACATTATGGCATTCCTACCACATATGTCTCATTTGTTCCATTATTAGACCAGTAAATATTTACTCCACCATCATAAAATGTCATCGTTCCACACTCTAATACAGTGCCTTTCCTGTCACTTATAATTTTCGCCGTATCTTCTGATATCTGTTCCAATCCATAAGTAATAACTCCTCCTGCATCTGGAGAAATCCTTTCACTCTTACTCACATCAAGAATGCCGTCATATGACGAATCAGATGCATACACCTTAATGATTCGATAAGTATCTGGATTCGTATAATATCCTCCATATTGGTTAACTAAATTTCCCGTATTCTCATATAAGTTTGACGGTTCTGACTGTTCATTGGACGGAACACCATAACCAGCATCACTGCCATTAGTACTTAAACATTTACTCAGGAAGTTAATATTATACAGCTCAACTTCTGACAGACAGGATTCGTCAAAAGATTCATCTGGAATATACCATGTTTTTTCAGCAAACAATTCTGCTACCTCTGGTGTTTGAAAAACATATCCATGTCTTGCATATATTTCATTGATTCCATATTGGTACATCCAAGCCTGATACTGCTCTGAATATCCCTGAAATTTATAATTGGAAGAATCAGGAAACAAATAGCCATCTGCTTTACTGGTTCCATTAAAATCAACGATATAATTAGGCATTCCATTTAAATTATCTTCCTCATTATCCTGAGACATTCCATCTCCCTGAAAAGATGACTGTATGATTGGCGAATCATTACTATAATATTCCCCGTTTCCTACGTCTCCTTCCATAACCGTTTCAATCAATATCTGATTATCCTGTTTCGTAATACGATCCACTTTCTGATATCCCATATGACCATAGACACAATATATTCCATTGTTATCATCTGCTGTATATAGCAATACTGGATTAGAAAAATTTCCAATAGATTGTGGCATTCCATTTTCCAATGTATATACGTAATTAGTCCAATCAGCATCACTTTCTCCAAAAGAGATAATTAACTCCTTTGTTCCATCCTGATCAATATCATACAATGCATAGTTTCCATTTTTGTCATATGTCGCAGCTGTATCTTCAATTACTTCCGCATAGGAACTATATTCCGGCATAGAGGAATAATCTACAGCTGAATCCGTTTCTGATGCTGGCACCGTTACAAAACAACAAGTCAGAACACTAACTGTGCACAATACAGCTTCCATCATTTTTATCCATTTTCTTATTACTCTTTGTTCTTTCATTTTAATCCCCTTCTACGTTTTTTATTTCATTATACACTCCAAGTATGTCATAATTTGTCTCTATAAATTTTTTCATATAAACCCAAATCCTGAATCAACAAAAAAATTTTTCGCCCGAAGTACAATAATAAATTTTGAAATACCCAAAACTTTAAAGTATTTTTCGCCCGGATTTTTTCAAAAACTTTTTTTAAACTTTATCAAAAATCCTTTTTCAGGCATATAATTTCGAAAAAATTTTTTAACTTTTTTCAAAATCCGGGCATTCAGCAGTTTTCCCTACTTTTATCCAACCATTTGTTTAATAAAAGACCCATAGCTTTCTTCATCTCATTTTTCTATGGCCTTCGATTCTAATAATCTCTAGAATCCCCCCTGATAGTGATTTTAATCACTACATCACTCCCTGCTAATAGTGATTCCCTATTCTTTCCTTTGCATTCATTCTAATCATAAAAACAACATGGAATTTTCGCTTAATATATGTATTTTTCTTGAATAAGTTCTGCTTGTTCAAGCGGAAAATTCGTAAAGGCCCAAACAACAGCATTTTCTCTTAATAGCCGTGCTCTCCCTATTGCTTGTAACAATTCCCCTTCGATATACCAAAATTGAATGCGTTGCAAGTTCAAATCCTTATATGTCATAAACCTAAACTCGAAGATTCCTTTTTTCACTCTTCGATCATGTAATGTTTCTGTTATATCATACCCCAATAGCATTGCCGTATATTTGTACAATGCTTCCGGTTTATGCGGTGTACCCACAACTGCAATATTTTTCCCCTTTAGCTCATCAAAGCCTTCTGTTTTGCCAAAATAAATCTGTAAATCTCTGGTTGCATATTCCTTAAATGTAATAAGTGGAACTACATTTTCGGTAACATTAAAAACAGCGTCTGTTACTTTCTCAAAAGTTAATTTTCTTATGTTTTCTCTGCTTAATGGAGCGTGAGAATATTGAATCAGTCTTCCCACATATTCTACTTTAGGAATCTCTCTAAATTTTACTTTTCGATTTTTGCAGAAATCTTGGTACATTTTTTCATCAGCTGTTGCAGACAAAATTGTCATTTTTACATCTGGAATTTTTATATCATCTCCCCATATCAAAGATCTTGTATATCTGTCTACAATAAAAAAACGAGCTAAAAGTAAAGAAAGTACTTCTGCCCATTTTATACATTCTCGAATTCTATCATTATTTACTTTTATGGGCGCTTCATTCAGAATAATTTCTTTTTCTTCTGCCTGATTTAATATATTTTTTATCGCTCCCACAAAGTCTAATGGAAAGTCACTATATTCACATAATTGCCTTAGTGCATCAAGACTTATACTTTTTGTATAATTCATAATTGTGCGCAGTAAATCCTCATCCACAATAACTTCATATTTTTTCAATAGTTTTTTGGGCAAAGCCAAAAACATTGCGTGTGTTGTTACAACAACTTTTTCTTCTGCTATCAAGCTTGGTTGTTCCATAGACATTCTTATTTTTTCTTTTAGTCCTTGTGATATATTCCCATTGATATCAAGATTTTCCCTTATCAGTACTTTGGCAAAATCTGTACGATTAGCTTTATATGCCTGCTCAACTCCTTCTATTTCAATATTATTATTTTCCAAAATTACTTTAGTACTTAATGTTGGATATGCTGAAATATTCATTTTCAATAATTTTTTTACTACCTCATCCTGTAATTTTAATGTAGGCACAACAATCATAAAATTTTTTTCTGGATTATCTGAAACCATTTCACAATATATGGAAGTTTTCCCTAATCCAGTTTGTGCTTTTATTATATGAATATCATTATCTTGTGATTTTATTGATTCTTTTAACGCTTCTCTTAATCTTTTTTCCGCATTTTCCAACGAAATATAAGACAACACTTCCGCATTTTTATAAATTTTTTTATCCTGCAATTTACTTAACATATTCGTTGGTTCTCCACACACTTTGAAGTATGGGCACTTATCAATTCCACATTCTTGTGAGGAATATTCCTGTTTGCTAATATAATCCCACTGTGCCTTCCATTTCTCCTTATCTGCTTCAACAATCCCCTCAAAAAATAGAGATTTTCCACCATGAAGCTGATACAGGTTTGTCGCTAACAAAAATTTTTTTCCATGCTCCAAATCAGCTCCATTGATATGCTCCTCAAATAATTTGCAGAATTGACTAATCTTTTTTTCATCAATTTTTTGCTTTCTCTGTTCTCTATTTTTCTTTTTAAGTTTTTTACAGTTCTGCTTTTCATCTATGCCAGATCGTTTAAAAACTAAATTTCCCCAAATATAATCATCCGGCAAAACAACAAGTTCTCTTGCAAACTTTCGATTATAGACCGGAAAAATGCTTTCATTGGTTTTAAGCCCATACTTCTTTGAAATATTAACGATTTTTCTCCTAAAATTTCCACTGTCGTCTTGTTTCAACCTGGCATGCGCAGCTAATATTAGCTTTTCAATATCTAACACTGCTGAAAAATCTGTATAAAACAGCTCTTTTCCTCCATAAAAAAGTCTTGAACAATCTTTACATTGATTATCAGTTTCCGGAAAAACCTCAAAAAACAATACCAAGATAAATTCTGCTATGTTACTATCCGTAATAGGTTTTTCCAACACAAAAACAGCTCTAAATTTTTCAATAGCTTTCGTTGATGAAAACGTATGATATAAAAACGCTGGATGCAAGTCATATTCTTTACACCGACATAAAAAATCTTCACTGGATAAGTTATCATCTATATCAATTGCGAACACACTTTGCTGTAAAAAAGAATCCTTTGTTTTATGTTTAGCACCATCTTTAAATACTGCAGGCGTAAAACTATGTCCATACTGTCCGACAGCTTCTGCCAATTCCTCTACAGTTATCTCACATTTTAATCTAAGAATTCTATTAATAATACATGGTGTTTGGTCCGTCATTTTTTTGGTATACCCTTTATTATCTACATATAACAAAACTTTCATTCTATGACTCCTTTTCATAGTATTTATAAAAATGATGATTTTTGGGAATTTGTTTATTTATTATATGAGTTTTCCAACTTTTCATCATTTTTACTGTATTTGTTACACATTTTTTAATTAAAAAATCTCTACTGTACTGACAAGTTGATTCTTGAAACAATCTTGCAGGCTAAATTTTTTATTTCAAGGCAGAGGAAAGAGGTGTAGCCATCGCTACACCTCCTGATGACAGCATTGAAATAAAAAACTTAGATGCAAGATTGTTCGAGAAATCAACTTGTTGGTACACTACTTTGTTTATTATATTCTGTACAGTTTTAGTGATATATTTTCATACTCATAGAAAAACATAATATTAAAAAATAAGATTCGAGGTAAAGTTCTATGAATAATTTATCCTGTATCCTACCGTTCAGTAATAGTGAGATTATACCAGAAGTAATGACGGTCGATGATGTATCCCAATATTTATGTATTGGAAAAAATACTGTGTATGAACTTCTGCACAGTAATCAGCTTAAAGGCTTTCGAATTGGTAAATCATGGAGAATCAGCAAAGACGCTTTAAATCTTTACATCAAAAGAAGTTCCGGCTTACTGTAAAACAGTAAGCCGGAACATTTTGTCAATAAGAAATTTCTTCATTTAATTCAAGGCATATCAAAATTTTTCACCAACATTT
Source organism: Blautia sp. Marseille-P2398 (assembly GCF_964240315.1). Taxonomy (NCBI): domain Bacteria; kingdom Bacillati; phylum Bacillota; class Clostridia; order Lachnospirales; family Lachnospiraceae; genus Blautia; species Blautia sp. Marseille-P2398. The sequence continues at coordinate 42,308 of NZ_CAXSTD010000007.1, read as the reverse complement.
CTCTCGCCTCTTTATGTCCTTGAACTGCAGCTTTTCTATACCACATAAGAGCCTTTGATTTATCTATTGCACATCCTCTTCCAAAATCATAGCTTATCCCCACTTTATATTGAGCCTCCATATTTCCATTTTCAGCAGCTTTTTCATACCAAAAAAGTGATTTTTGCTTATCTTTCTCGCATCCGTATCCAAATTCATAACATTTTGCAAGTTTACATTGTGCCGGCTCATATCCAAGTACAGCAGAATCCTCATAATATTTTACTGCCATTCTCTGATCAACCTTGCACATCTTTCCTAAATAATATCTATCCCCCATAACAAATAACTCTTTTGCTTTCTGATTTGATATATCTGGTATATCCTTATGTAATTTATCATGCAAAAAATCATTTGCTTCCAAAACTGAACTACTAATTGCATGACTATTTACAATATTTTTCTTTGCTTCTCCATCTTCAAGAACCATTTTTACTTTACACATTCTATATAAAAGCGCAACTAATAATACTGTGTTTTCTGTTATAATTTTTTCGTCTTGTGTAAAATATTCCCAATCCGTTTTATTATTAATCATCACAATATTTTCAAGATTGTTCATATGATCCTTATAGTTTAATTCTACTATTTTTAAGCTATTATTAAACTTTTCAGCTGCGCTATACAACTCTTTTAAATAAGAACATATTTCATCAACTATTTTTCCTTCCTTCGCTGCTTCAGCATATACTTCATCTGCCTGTTCTGATACTGAATTTCCTGCTTTATTGAAAATAAATCCACCTAATAATAGCCCAATTCCAAGAGTAGAAGCACCTAACACCGCACTTCCCAAGGCAATTCCACCTCCTCCAGCAGCTATAGAACCACCTCCTAAAAATGCCAATGTTGCATTTGTCGCAGCTGCTCCGGAAAGACTTGCAATTGCAGTACCTGTTGAAGCACTTCCAAGTGCAGTTACTGCTGCAGTAGTTGCACCGGCAGCTGCAAATCCTCCTGCTGTTCCTAATGTAGCTCCACCAAGCGCCCCAAGAAGAACTCCTGCTCCTACATACGCTTTCTGTAATTCTTCCGGATTATATTCAGGCAAGTTAATATTCTCTTTTTTATATCCCTTAAATTCTGGTCTATTCTGTATTCTTTCTATGATATCGGAAAATCTCTCGAAACTCTTTAAAATTTCAAGTTCTCTTTTTCCAACTTCATCCATCAATGTGCACGTAGCCCTATTTTGATTTTCAAATTTATTTATATTATTTTTATGACGTATTTCCGCTAAATTCTTCGTTTCATTTGCATCTTTTATTTTAGATATTCCCTGAACTGTATCCACTACGCCTTTTCCCCCTGCAACAACACCTAATGCTGCCAATATTACTGGTACCATATCACTTTTTCTCCTCTTTTTTCATTTTCTCACATATTTCATAATTAGCTTTATAATACACTTCTAATGACATTTCTTTTTTCAAAAATCTGTCATAAAATTCATCGACTCTGCAAATCAAGGGTCTTGAATCATAAATAGAGCATATACTCTTTTTCAAATATTTACAGGTTCCGTCCCCTCTATCCAGTTCAACATACACACCCGTTTTATTAAGGTTTCTACAACAACATCCACATTTATCACATTTGAACACTATTCAAATACCAACTTTCCTTGTTTATTTGACATATGTGTATCAAAATCCCCATTCCATGGCTTCTTAATTCCTATTTCCTCAAATTTTTCAAGTAATAATTTATTCAGTTCTTCTTCTGAATTTGCCTGAGAAAATATTTTTATCGTCTTTTCGAATTTATCAACTTCTTTTTTATACAACACCAGATCAATCTGCTTCAGTTGTTCCAAATATTGTGTCAATAATTCATTGATTCTTTTGTACGCATTAAGCTGTCTTTGAAGAGCATCTGTCATTTTTATTCTAATACATACTTCTTTTAAAACTAGAACCGCAAATCTTCCCCATGCACATAAGTTCATACGCATAAAATACAGTAGGAAATTACCGCCCGATCTAATTCCTGCATCTATTCCATCCAGGGCACATAACGTTCCAGTCCCTATAAGAAGCATCACTCTCAAATCTGCATTTTTAGAAGAAGGAATACATTCTTTAAGTGGTCTGTGATACTGAAAATGTCTTCTCAGTGACCAAATGAGCCGAATTGTAAACTCTGTGACTACTACCGGTATAGCCTGTGTCATTCCAAATCTGAAATCATAGCTCATTACTGCCGAATTTTTCTCTGGTTGATATGTAAATGCCATTTGTGCAATCTCAGCTAAAGTTTTTCTCTCTTCTCCGACTTTAAATTTTCCAAAATTACAGAATCCAAAGAATTCATAGAAAGGCATCGTAATTCCCATTCCTCTATTATGATTACCACTGCTGCCAGCTACATCTGACATTAAATGTCCAAACCAATTTGCTATACCACACATTATTTTCATTATAAAATTTTCACCTTTTAGTTCAAAAGTATCACTTTCAATCGTGATCAATTGACCGTCCGCAATAAATGATGAAGTCATAGTAAACTGATTTAAAATCGAAAAAAATAAACCAACAATATCCGGAGAATGCCCCAGTGACATCATATGATGCATTTTAGCCGATATTTCAAATGCTCCATCTACATCAACAGTTCTTCTCTGGTCATAGTTCACTCTAAAATTACGCTCTAAAAATCCAATTGCAGAATTAACATTATTTTCATTTTCATCTTTTGGATTCCATTTCATTTTTTTTGCAAAAGCCATGACTGCTTTATCAACCTGCTGATCCGTCCACTTTCCTAAGATTCCCTCTCCCGGCATACCTACCAGAAAAATATCCATTACGCCTCCAATAGCTCCACAAGCTACTGCAGCCATATAATCATACTTATCGCATTTATCATCATATTGTAATAAATTTCGATTGGCTTCACTTGCTTCAATTAAATCACTTTTTTTATCAGTAAACACATCAATTCCTCCGCTCTGTCAATCTGTAACAATATACAACTATGGTTACACCCACTCAAGTCCTTTTTGCCCTTTCAACCAGATTTCTGCACCATTCCCCACAACTTCGGCACTAATCAGATATTTCTCATTTTCTTTTTCAATCACTTTTGCTGTAGGTATTTTATCAAGCACTGCGTCTAATGCCAAATCATTACACCAGAATTTCAGTCTTTTCATTTCTCCACCCCACATTAACGGAGTTTGATTACGAAACTCTTGTTCTTTAAATTTTTCCGAATATGGAATTTTGAAATGTTCATTTAATACTTCCAACTTTTCAATTCGATCTATGCGATAAATCGTTGGTATACTGGTTTTGTTATGTTCCGATGATGCCCCATCAATAGCCGCCAACATATAAAAGTAATATTCTGAAAATAACACACCTAAGGGTTTCAGTATTCTCTCTACTTTTTTATGTTTCTCCAAACGCTGATATAGTATCTTCACTTTTCGTTCATATTCCGCTGCCTGAGCAACTTCCCATAATATATTAAGCAGATTTTTTCCATGATTCGGTCCCTGATAATTTATTGCTTCATTTGCGAGATACTTCTTTATTTCTTTTCGCTTACTTTCATCGCCGCAAAAACTTAGCAGATATTCCATAACCTGATTCATTTCTACACATGACAATCCTTTACTTCCCAAAAGTATTTTCGCTATAGCAAAAATTTTCTGATAATCTGATAATGTATCTTCCTTTTCTGTCATGTAATAGCAATTACGATTTCGATCATAAACAACTTCTTTCCTAATCTCCCCATCTACTGATTTTTCAGCCAGATAATTTCTGATTTCTGTTATATCTCTTTTAAATGAACGATCTGAGACCCCGGTAGTATTAATTTCATCTTTCAAATAAATGATTTTTCCACTGGACAATCTATCATACAAGCTAAGTACTCTGCGCATTTTATTGTACTCAGAATCCATAAATCACATCACCTTCTATATTTTTTCTCTAGCCTTATTATATACTTTAGGTATGTCATTATTTGTCTCTGTAAAGTATTTTCCATATAAGTCTGAATATTGTCTAAATATATACTATAGTATCGGTTACTAAATAAACTTTATCATCTCGAAGTACAGAAATCAAGCCGTTACTATATATTAAGGTGATTAAAATGAATAATAATTATAGTATCGGTCGAAAAATCAGGGAACTACGCCATCATTGTGGATTTACGCAGGAAGAATTAGCTTTTCGTGCAGATATTTCATCTGTCTATCTCAGGCAAATTGAGAAAGATGACAGAAATCCAACCATATCAACGGTTTTGAAATTATGCAACGCTTTATCCATTCAACCTTCGGAACTTTTTGAACTGGAAACACCCATTCCTCCTTCATCAACAGAAGAACAAATCGTTGCTTTTCTTTCTGACAAAACAGAAAACGAAAAGAAAATTGCTCTTGAAATTTTAAGAACGGCCTTCCAACTTAAGTCCTAATAATTCGTATCTACTACTGTTAATCATATTATACCGTAGTCCATTCTGCTCTTCTTAGTTTTTTTATTGCTTTTAGCAACTGTAATTAATTATCTCTAAAATGACAAAAAATAAAAATATATGAAAGAACAAGGAGGAAAGGCGTTTGACCTTTCCTCCTGTTCTATATCTTTCCTAAAGATTATATTCTTTATATAACTGCTCACGTCTTTTAGCATCTGTTGATACAATCGGAATTTCTTCCGTTCTCTGTTCTTGAATTAATCGAGTAATCAAGCTTCCAAGTCGAGTTTCTCCCTGAACCTGCCCAATTTTAGTATATTTTAATTGCTTCACCCCTTGCCTGTCCGATTGCCTCTCCTTCTGCACGTCCAATTGCTTTTCCCTCTACTTTAAGTCTTTCAGATTCCAGTTCCAGAACTTTTCCTCCAATAATATCACTTATTCCTTTCCGAACATTCTCTTCTTTTCGTAAGATATAGGGTACATTATATATTACCAGTATTTCTTCACATAATTACTGGCATCTTCTTTAGATAAAGAAAACTCTTCCATTATATTTTTTACAGCAGCTTCCTGGTTAAGTTTAAATTTTTTACAGGTTTTAATTGCACCAGCAATCATGCCTTCCTGAAGTCCCTCAGCTTTAAGTCTTTCAGATTCCAGTTCCAGAACTTTTCCTCCCATGATATCACCTATTCCTTTCCGAACATCGTCTTCCTTACGGAAAATATAATCCGCAATCTTTACAATTAGCTTTGTCAAATCTGTATACAGTTCCGATTTACCTGTCTCTGTCAGTTCTTTCTCCAGATTTACCCGGATTTCTTCGTATTCGTTTAAGAGTACCTGAAATAATTCTGGATTGTTATTAAAATCATGTCCTTTTTTCTCGTATCTCATAATATAAAATGGCAACAGCATCAACAGATTTTTCTCAAAGATACTGTCTTTTGTATAATCAGCCATTTTTATAGTAGGTATGGAATATAAATATGTATTTCCATCTGGAAAAACTACATCTGCTTCCAGATAGTCCGGCGTATTTCCAGAGCTTCTCAGAAATAGTACACAGGACTTTGGAAATTCTATCCGGTATCTGCGTCCCTGTTTCTCTGCATGTTCTATGCCGATTGCAAAATCATACTCAATCATTCTAATTACCATTGTCGTATCATCTGTGCTCTGGCATTCGATATGATACATTTTCTTTCCGATCAGCAGACAGGAATCTGTAATGATCTCTCCATCCTCCAGCTGATGTTCATTGCGAAGCTGTGTGATCTTCACATCTTCCGGATATGATGTATGGAATACTTCATTGATCAGCGGCACTGCCAGATATGGCATCTTCTCGATCATTGTACGAAATACATCATCAAAAATCGTATTATTCATATAACACTCCTTTTTGTACTTACATTATAGCATTTTAACGGGTTTTATTGAATACTTAATCTCTTTGAAATTATGTATTTTTATCTTTGGAATCAGTGGCAGATACTGCCTGAAAAATCACTTATTAGAAAATTTAGATTACTGCTTACATCCTATACTATATAGCATTTACATTCATATGGCAAGTCCAATTTGGGCAGTTATTTATTTAATCTTCCTTATCTCCATTATTTTCTATGGTATAAGCGTTTTTCCCATGAACTTTAATACATAATTCGTCAAATTGAATGTTTCTGCAATACCGAATTAGTGTCGATTCCGACGTACCGGAACAAAGGTTATGACTTTACGATCACTTCCTCCACTGCCTATGATCACAAATGGATCTATGGCAGGAATATCTTTGCCAGCATTGACCGCATTGTAGATGAACTGTTTGAGAATTATCTTTCCAGACCAAATGTACGTCAGCCAATCCTTACTCAGTACTGTGACGGCAAACAGGTACAATGCCGAAACAGAGGATGGATGACACAATGGGGAAGCAAGGCACTGGGCGATCAGGGATACTCTGCCATTGAAATCCTACGGACTTTTTACGGAAATGATATGTATATCAATGTGGCGGAAGCAATCTCTGGCATCCCCGCCTCCTGGCCAGGATATGATCTGGATATCGGTACATCTGGAAATAAGGTAAGGCAGATCCAGGAACAGTTAAACACAATCGCAGAAGCTTATCCAGCTGTCCCTGTTGTCACCGCAGATGGAATTTACGGACCTGAGACCCAAAATTCCGTCAGGATTTTCCAGAACATTTTCGGTCTGGACCAGACAGGAATCGTAGATTATCCAACCTGGTACAAAATTCAGGAGATCTACGTGGCAGTCAGCAGGATTGCTGAGTTGCGTTAGGGTTGTAGCAAAGCAGACAAAATATGCGCATCAGCCTGCAAAGAACTGATGCGCAAGAATATATCACCTATCCCTTTCCCTTTTCAGATATCATCTTTTTAAGATTACCTCATTCCTTATAAATTTTCGACAACTACCTTGCATTTCTTCTTACAAAAAGCAATTCCATATGCCAGAATATCATTTCTGTCCTCATTACGAAGCCGTTCATCATAACGCAGCTCCCGAATCTGGTTCATTGCTTTTTCACAGGCTTTTTCCAGTCCGACATAAACTCCTGATTTCGTTATCTGAAAAAATTATAGCACCATTGTATTTCTATGTTTCTCTTATACGTTTTGACTACATTTTGTATTCCGCAATCGCAGTTCTTGTTCTAAGTTTTCGAGCAGTTGATCTAATATCCGGATTACTTCCATCAACTGTTCCTTTTCCAGATTATCATAATATACTCCTGCCAGCACAGACACCGGTTGTTTGACAAGTTCCCATATTTGCTCAGCCCATTTTCTGGTAATGATATCTTCTTCCGGCGTTCTTTCAAGGTTATATCTGCTGCCCGTAAAACGCGATTATCACTGTACCCGCTTACGATTCCCGCCAGAGTTTTCATACTGCATGGAATCACGATCATTCCCATCGTACGGTAGCTTCCACTCGCCGGACCTGCACCGATGTTATAGTTATCATGTACCTCGTCCGCAAGAGCATATAGCTGTTCCAATGTATAATCTGTCTCCTGCTCCAGCGTCATTTCCGCACCTTTTGTCACAATCAGATGTGTCTCTATTATTTCTTTATACTGCTGCAGTTGTTTCAGCAATTCTATTGTAAGGGGCGCTCCGGAAGCCCCACTCATACCGATGATAAGTCTCTTTCTCATCTTTCTTCCTTTCCTGACTCTTCCGTTCATATTAAAATATGTTTAAAAAATTTTCCAACAATTTGCACAAATTATACCCGTTCGTTTCCTATTTCCTTCGCAATTCTTCTTTTCACATGGATTATTCCAACAAAGAATACGTAAGAAAGAATCCTGTCCAAAAGACTGTTACATCACAGAAACATTGCAGAATAATCTTCTATGATATAAAAAGCTCCCCTCAGTATCACAAATAATAATCACTGAGAGGAGCTGTAATTTCAGAACAGCAGAGCTGTTTTCTTATTAAGATATCTTCTTAGATTAAGAATTTTCTTTCCCAATCTTAACTTTACAATGTTTCCGATAACAGGCAATGCCATAATTTACAATATTCTTCATCCCGTCACTCTTTAACCTTGCAGCATACTGACGTTGTTCAATCTGTTTCAGAGCTTCTGTACAAGCTGCCTCCATTCTGTCTTCCTGAGCATATTTCATCTCGATCACCACTCCGACACGATTCTCCGGAACTTCCAGTAAAATATCACAATAACCTTCACCAGATTCTATATTCGACCAGACAGCCCAGTTCTCCATATGACTTAGCAGCCCCAGCAAAACTCCATGATAAAAATTTTCTTTTCTTCCCTTAACTGCCGTATCCCGAATACTGATTGTATTCCATAAATAGTCGTTAAACAAATCTTCTATCGTTTCTGCATCTCCATCTGGAAAAGCCATGCATAATTTATCAAGCTTCTTTACATCCTCAGATGACTTTTCCTGAAACCATTCCCTGATCTGAAGTTCAAACAATTCTTTAATTTCTCTGTTAGGAATTGCCAGACGTAACTTTCTGCTGTCTATTCTTTCACGTTGTGTTAAATACCCTGTTGTAAAAATTATACTCCAAAGATTCTCAATGGATTTATCCAGTTCATTATATGTCAGTTCCTGTTTTATTTCTTTTATAACCGTTTCTCCCGAAATCAGGTTTTCGATTTCATCTCTCGTCTGTTTATTCGCTTTATCTATAAAACGACTCACAATGCTGTTGCTGCTGGTATTAGACCAGAAATCTTCTGGTATCGCATCAGGATCTGCACATAAATTTCTGCAATAACTGATCACGTCCCAGGGACAATACACTGCTTTCTTTCCAAACTGATAACCATCATACCATTCCCTGATTGTTTCATGGTAGTCAGAAAGCCCAAAATATTTCAGCATTTCTGCGACCTCATCATCTGTAAATCCAAAGAACTCATCAAACTGTACACTCGTAATCGAAAAAACATTAAAATTATTTAATCCTGTAAAAATGCTTTCCTTCGCAATTCTCAGGCATCCCGTAAGTACTGCAAAAAACAGGCTCGAATTTGTCTTCAAAACATTTCCAAACATGTTTCTGATCAAAGATACCATCTCGTCATAATATCCATACTGGAACGCTTTATCTAATGGCACATCATACTCATCAATCAAAAGAACCGCTTTTTTTCCATAATGTTTCTCCAGTAATACAGTTAATATAAGCAGCGCCTTCTCCATTGTGGCATCAGACATTTTGAAATCGCCATGATCATCAACGACAGTCAATGCTTTATAAGAGTTTTTTTCTTCCTCTGTAAGGCGGCTGCTCTCTGCCAGAGCACTAAGTCTCCACGCCTCCATTCCCAGAGTATTCTTCAGCGATTTCCGGGCTGACTCAAAATTTAATCCCTCCACATTCTTCAATGTAAGCGAAATTACCGGAAACTTTCCCATATATTCTTCACACAGTTCTTTTTCACGGGATACCTTCAGTCCATTAAACAGCGATTTATCACATCCGATTTCCAGAAATGACTGCAGCATATTCATATTCAGAGATTTTCCAAAACGGCGAGGACGTGTAAACAGATTCACTTCTCCCCAGTTATGAAGAAGTTCTGTTATCATTTCTGTTTTATCCACATAGTAAAAATTATGCCTGATTATTTTTTCAAAACTATCTATTCCAATTGGCAGTTTCTTCCTGTTCCGCATATTTTTCATCCTCCTTCATTACCAGATTTTGCAAGTCAAACGGATATTCGCAATCCGCATTCGGTTAAAAAATCCCCCGAAAAACAGCTTCCCTGATTTTAGATAATGATAACATGAAACATTTGTAACGTAAAGCAGGAGTTACTGCCACTTCGAGCCCGACTAAGCCAGAAATAATAACAGCAATTTTTATTTCAGACAGGAATTATTTATGCTAAAATATACCTAATTATAACAATTCCGACGTAATTTCCTAAGCATAACAAAACAGCAGCCATTGCGGTACTGTTTAGAGTATCTCACAATGGCTGCCTGTCTGATATCACAATTTCATTTGTTATTTCTTATACCAGAATTTCTTACATTTCACCAGTACCTTTCCATCCGGAGCATCTGTCATCATTCCAATTTTGAACCTGTAATTTTTTGTCTTTCCAGCCGGAATATTTACATTGTAGGTTTTGGTCGGTGTTGCAGTTTCATCCAGTGGTATCTCAAAATACATCGTTACCTTTGTAATCGTATAACTGGAAGTATTCTGCATACGGGCAGTTATATACAGCTCTCCTGTGTTCGGATTGTACTCATATCCCTTGTAGCTGACTTTGAGCTGGTTTAGCTTAGGTGTCGCTGACTTATACCAGAACGATAAGCATTTTACCTTCGGCGCTTTATATGGCTGCTGAGTCATTTTTCCAATATAAACCGTCTTATTCACTGTCTTTCCGGGATTGATCGTTACACTGAAGGTCTGGGTTATGGTTCCATCCTCCATAATAGGTATCTCATATCCCATCTTCACTTTTGTAATCGTGTAACTCGAAGTATTTTTCAGACTCAGCTTCAGATATAACTTTGCTGTATCATTGTCATATTCGAATCCTCTGTAAGTTACTTTAAGCTGTTTGGCAGTTGGCTTGGAAGCAGCTGATGCTACCCTTGGAAAAAATAAAAGTACTGCAACTGCCGCCAGAAGAAAAAATACCAGATAACTTCTACATTTTCCTGCAAATCGATTTTTCATACTCATAAAAATCTCCTCCTCTCTTGATGTGCCATTATAGTTTCAGGCAAATATCAGGAAATACTTTTGATACACCTGATATTTTTTTCAGATTTATTATATATTTACAATACAATATCAGGAAGAAATTTTCTATTAACTATTGGTTAGTTTTTTATAAGCGCCATTACAGTCATCTATAATTTTGATTGTAATTGACCTAAAAAGAAGCAGATCTCCGTTTCTGAACTCAGAAATGAAAATCTGCCAACTTAACTTATGATACTAACGGCAATATATAATTCACCCAAAAGCATGACATAGGCATGATCAGCACCATCGCCGGTATCATGTCCGCAGTTGGGAAGTTCTTCAGCTTCACCATACGAAAACCGGTTGCAAGCATCAGAAACCCGCCACAGGCTTTAAAGTCATTGATCATGCCCGGCGTAGTCAGCGGAAAAATCGCCGTTGCTGCAAAGAACAGGATCAGGAAAATAATCACCTGCGGAATGGCGATCATACACACTACCATTCCCAGGCTGCAGGCAAAAATAGCTGCTGTAAATAAATCCAGAATAGATTTGGAGATCAGCACTGAATGATCCCCGCTCATTCCGGATACGATAGAGCCATAGATTCCTGTTCCGCTTGCACAGAATAATACGATGATCGTCACCAGTGTATTCATAAACTCATCCTCAGAAAGCTCTGAATTTGAATTCTTGATAAATTTGCCGATCACACGCTGCATAACACCGGCACCGGCATTGATCCTTTCTCCAAGATGAATCGCAAGTCCGATTCCCGTACCGATCACAACAGAAAAAATAACCGCCGGCATATTTTCCATCAGACCGATGGTGCTGATTCCCATTCCCATAGAACATACCCCGAATACAAGGGTAATATCCTCTTTGAATTTCGGACTTAATTTGTGCCCCACAAAAGCACCCAGGATTCCGCCTATAACTATGGATAATGCATTGATAATTATTCCAATAGGCATAACCTTTTTCTCCCTCCTTTATCTTTTTTCTTCTTCGTAAATATTATACCCATCTCTGCCATTCTGTTTTGTCTTATATAATGCAGTATCTGCATTTTTATACAGATCAAGATATCCTGTTCCATGTTCCGGAGCAAATGCCATTCCGGCACTAATGGTAATATTCTTTCCATTCATTTCCGGAAATGTTAATTCTTTAACTTTTTTTATCAAACTTTCGATTCTGGAAACAGCCACTTCTCTGCTGTCCGTTTTTCTCATAAATACTACAAATTCATCACCACCAATCCTGCCAACAATATCTCCTTCACGAAAATGTTCATGAAGCACTTCACCAAATTTGTGCAGGACTTTGTCCCCTGTAATGTGTCCATATATATCATTTACTTCCTTAAAATGATCCACATCCATGATCACAAAAGTTCCCGGTTCCTGCGGGTGTTCCTGCAGAACATTATGGATCCGTTCTTCTGTACTTCTCTTATTGTACGCGCTGGTCAGTGCATCTGTCTCGGCTGCCTGAATAAGCTGTTTATCCTTTGATCTGTTCTTAACAAATCCCCAAAGGAACAACATGCTTACCATAACACAAAACCCGATTGTAAAAATCAGTTCATATCTTCGTACAAAGTTATAAGATTTCTGCGCTTCAGAAACAGGGATAACATAACAAATCATCCAGTCATTCAATCCCATATCTGTATAGGCCAGATAACGGTCTGAATTATAATCATTTCCAATTCTTATTTTCACCAGTCCATCGGCACCCACTGTAAAATCTTTTTTCACTTCTGTCAGGGACGAATCAAAAATAAGTGTCTGATCATCATAAAATCCAAAGAAGTTATCGCCATATTCAATCTCATGATAGGCAAAATCACCATCATACGCAATAATCTCACCATCACTGGTAGTAATCAGTGTATATCCTACATCTTCAAAGAAATCGTTAAACAGCATACGGCTTAATGCAGTTACGTTATAAGAACCACCCAGAACTCCTATCACTTTTCCGTTTTTCCAGACCGGTACGCCCAGAATTACACGGGTTTCTTTATCTACGCTGCTCTCCAGTGGATCGCTTAGTGTTTCTTTTCCCTCCATTCCTTCCTTAAAATATCTCCTCGAAGATACATTCTTCTCTGCTCCGTTATCATAATGAGCCGTACCATCTGCTTCAATCAGTGCTGTACGCTCTAAAGCAGTTTCCTCTTCAAGTGATATTAACATTTCCATATTTTCATCCGACACAAGTTCTTCGGATTTTCCAATCTCTTTTGCTATACCCCTCAGATATCCATAATGAATATCCAAAATTGCTTTAATATGTTCACTCTGTCTGGAAACATTCGTCTTAATTACTTTCTGCGAGTTACGCTCAATAGAATTCTGCGTGCATACCAGAAATATGCCCAGACTTACTGCTACCGCACACACAAATATAAGAGCAGCAGCTACATACTCCGTGATTTCATTTTTCTTTCTCATAAACATCTCCTTTCACCCCACATTTTTCTGTTTGTCTTTTGTTGGGTTACATTATACACACACTTTCCCGAAACTGCGGTCAAAATACTTTCACTGTTAATCCTCTGTAACAGATTTGTGTAATACATATATCTGTCGCTTAAACCTTCAGGACAATTTTAATATATCAAATCGAACTGTGAAAATCCAGATAAATCGTCAAATTTTCGTCAAAAAAAGACAGACTCTCTATTTTCTTTCAAGATATCTGTCTTTTTAATCATATACATTACATTGGTTCTAAAGTGTGTTTAAACTTTACGCAAGATATGCGTCACATTTTATGGGAGATTTTTTCAAACCCACACTGGTATGCCAGATGATCAGATCAGCTTAACAATATCGTTATACATAACAAATACCATCAGCGCCATCAACAGCATCAGCCCTGCGAAATGGATGCCGCCCTCCACCTGTCTGTTAATCGGTTTTCTGCGGATTGCCTCTATGACAAGGAATACCAGCCGTCCACCGTCCAGTGCCGGAAACGGAAGGAGGTTCATAACTCCAAGGTTTGCAGAGAGCAGAACTGCCAGATTAAGCATATTCATCCACAGGATCATGGTTCCTTCGCTTTTGCTTTCCTCATACGTAGTTCCGATTGCATCCACAATTCCGACCGGACCACTCAGATCTTTCATTCCAAGCTTTCCGCTGACCAGCTCTTTCAGGCTGAGAATCGTTGTACGTACCATATATTTTACTTCTACGGCACCATATTTGACTACATTCAGCCCTTTTGCTTTTTCAGAATACATATTGTAGGTAAATCCTGATTCTGCCGTACGGTATTCTTTTGGTGTAACCGTAATATCATATTCCTGTCCGTCCCTGGAATAGGTAATCTTTACAGACTTTTCTGTCAGCGGATTCTCCTGAATATATTTCTGGTAATCTGCTGCATTTGTAATCTTCACTCCATTAATGGATGTGATCACATCTCCCTGCTGAATCCCTGCTTCCTGCAACGGCATTCCATCCATTACAGATTCCACTGTCATGGCAGAAGTATCATCCCCGTTGAAATTGCAGCCCAGAAGGTATCTCACATTTGTATCCGACTTATAGGAAATGTCCATCTTCTTTCCATCACGCTTAACAGTCAGGTTAATGGTATCTCCCTCTTTCAGCTGGTTCAGATAGGAATATACATAGAGATCTTTTCCCAGATCAATGTGATATCCCTGATAACCGGTAATAATATCTCCCTCTTTCAGTCCTGCCGCCTCAGCCGCAGAACCTTCCTTTACGGAAAGAACTCTGGATGGTTCATATCCTACAGCACCTACAATGATCACAGACAATACAAATGCCATGATAAAGTTAAATACCGGTCCTGCGGCAACTACAGAAATCCTGCCCCACACAGACGCACTGTTAAAAGTTCCCGGTTCATTCTCTATGTCCGTATCCTCCCCCAGCATGGCACAGGAGCCACCGATAGGAAGAAGTTTCAGTGAATATCTGGTATCTCCTTTCTCAAAACTGTAAAGTCTTGGTCCCATTCCCAAAGAGAATTCTGTGACCACGATCTTATTCAGCTTTGCAAAAAGAAAATGTCCCAGCTCATGAAAGAGAATGATTGCACTGAATATGACAATTGCAATAATAATTTTCAATCTACCACCTGCTTTCAATCCAACGATAAGTTTCTTTCTCAATCTCCAGAATCTGATCCAGGTCCGGATCCTTTACTGCTGTATGTCTGCTCATAGACTGCCCGATAATCTCGTAAATATCCAGAAAGCTGATTTTTTTCTGAAGGAATTTGCGGACTGCCAGCTCATTTGCAGCATTAAAAACGGTTGGCATACTGCCGCCTGCCCTTGCCGCTTCCACCGCCATTGGAAGACCTTTAAAAGTTTTCCTGTCCGGCTCCTCAAAGGTGATCTGCTTCAACATATGAAAATCCAGTCTGTCGCCTTTTAAAAATCTTCTGTCCGGGTAGCATAATGCATACTGTATCGGAAGTCTCATATCCGGTGTTCCAAGCTGTGCCATCACTGCACCGTCCTCGAATTCCACCATAGAGTGGATAATACTCTGCGGCTGAACCACAACCTGAATATGATCCAGATCTACATCAAAAAGCCATCTGGCTTCCATAACTTCCAGACCTTTATTTACCAGAGTTGCAGAATCCACTGTAATCTTCTGTCCCATTACCCAGTTCGGATGCTTCAGCGTATCCTCCAGAGTCACCTTCTCCAGATCTGCTGTTTTCTTTCCGCGGAAAGGACCGCCGGATGCAGTGATGAGCAGTTTATGTATCTGCTCTCTTTTCTCTCCATGAAGTGCCTGGAAAATAGCACTGTGCTCGCTGTCTACAGGCAGGATCTGCACACCGAACTGCTTTGCCAACGGCATGATCAGATGTCCGGCTGTTACCAGTGTTTCCTTATTTGCCAGAGCAATATCCTTACCTGCAAGGATTGCTTCCATAGTTGGTCTGATTCCTATCATTCCTACGATAGCGGTCACCAGAATGTCTGATTCTTCCATTCTGGCAAGTTCGATAAGACCACCCATCTGGCTTACGATTTTTACATCCAGATCCTGCACACGTACTGCCAGATCTCTGGCTGCCTCTTCTTTCCAGACTGCAACAAGTCTGGGATGAAATTCACGTATCTGCTTCTCCAGCATTTCTACATTGCTGCCTGCTGCAAGACCAACTACTTCCAGGTCATCATTTGCACGTACCACATCCAGTGTCTGTGTTCCGATCGAACCTGTAGAACCTAAGACTGCTACTTTTTTCATCTTGTACCTCATTTCAATACTTATACAACAATTTTATAAAATTACTTCTGACCTGACAGTTCTCATATCAGAAAATACTGTAAACATGTATATCAGAAGAATATATGCTCCGTTAGAGCGCGTCTGAAAAAGGCTTTCTGCAAGATGTGCGTCACAATTTGTGGGATATTTTGCCCGGATGAGGGCGCCGTAGCGGGCTACGGCAACTGAATTCGGGTGAAATATCCCGCAAAGTGGGGCGTGCAGATTGCGGGAATGATTTTTCAGACACGCTCTAGATCTCAATCATCACAAGAGAAAGGAAATAAATAACCGGTGCTGTGAAGATCACACTGTCGAATCTGTCAAGGATTCCTCCATGTCCCGGAATTAATTTTCCATAATCTTTAATCCCCTGATTTCTCTTGATCGCAGATGCAGCCAGATCGCCTACCATGGAGATCAGCGCTCCGATTGCACAGATCACAGCATATTCCAGCATCGGTCCCTGAGTGGCTGCTGCATAGATCACACCAAGAAGTGCAGCTCCTGCCACACCACCCACAGCTCCCTCCACAGATTTCTTAGGGCTGAGGACAGGTGCCATTTTATGTTTACCGATCAGCATTCCCACACAATATGCGCAGGTATCACATCCCCATGAGCACAGAAAGATCAGCCATACGTGGAACTTTCCACCGGGAAGCTCTCTGGTAAGATAAATAAACGACAGCATAACTGCCACATACACAATACCAAACAGTGCAGGCATTACCTGCCCTGCCTCATAGGTTGGATAAGTGAACACGTATACAAACATGAGCAGCACAAGTCCGAAAATGATTGCCAGCACTCCATACCTCTCAAAATCAAGCAGTACTGCCAGATAATATAATACTGCGCCTAAATAGCCTGCTGCTGCCAGCAGATTTATCTTCTCATCCTGCACCTTCATTGCTCTGTACAATTCTCTCATTCCAATGAGAGAAACCGCAAGAAGTGTGAAAAACAGCACATAATCACCGCTGATGATAGTAGCAAGCGCAATAATCACAAGCAGGATTCCGCTTAAGAGTCTTGTCTTAAACATTCTTTACTCCTCCTTAACTCCGCCGTATCTTCTGTCTCTCTGATTATATTTCTCAATAGCCTTAATCAACTCTGCTTTATTAAAATCCGGCCATGCCACATCTGTGAAATAAAATTCTGTATAAGCCATCTGCCATAACAGAAAATTGGAAAGTCTCAATTCACCGCTTGTGCGGATCATCAGATCCGGATCAGGGATTCCTGCCGTATCCAGGTAATTGTCAAAAACATGCTCATCAATTTCTTCCGGCTTTACTTTTCCATCTGCAGCATCCTGAGCAAGTTTGCGGATACCTCTTATGATCTCATCTCTGCTGCCGTAGTTTAATGCAATCTGGAAATAGATTTCATCATATTTCTGAGAATATTGTTCCAGACGTGCAATACTTTCCTGAATATCCTGATCAAATGCCGAAACCTCTCCGATCACCCGGACACGCATTTTGTTCTTATCTGCCAGTTTAATACATTTTTTCAGATAACTTCGGAACAGTTTCATCAGACCGTCCACCTCATCTTTGGAACGTTTCCAGTTCTCTGTGGAAAAAGCATATACAGTCACATATTTAACTCCCAGCTCCTTCATATAGTCACAGACTGTTTCCAGATTTGCACAGCCCTTCACATGTCCGTAGCTTCTGGGCATTCCCTTTGCCTTCGCCCAGCGTCCATTACCATCCAGAATAATGGCAATATGATTTGGTACATTCATACTCTTGTTTCCTTTTCTTATCCTGTTATTCCTTTAACCTTACTGTCTCATCATAATGAACCGCAGTTTCCGGTCCATTATCTCATTCAGATAAAAAGAGAGCCCGCATTCATGGAGCTCTCCTTTTCGTTTCCCTTATACGGTCATGATTTCTTTGCTCTTTGCATCCACTGCCGCATCAACTTCTTTGATATATTTATCTGTGCTCTTCTGGATTTTCTCCTCAAGTTCTTTGATCTCATCCTCAGATACATCCTGTTTTGCAAGTTTCTTAAATGCATCATTTGCATCACGACGAATGTTGCGGACTGCTACTTTGGCTGCTTCGCCTTTTTTCTTGACATCTTTAACCAGTTCCTTACGGCGTTCCTCTGTAAGTTCCGGGAATACAAGGCGGATTACTTTACCATCGTTGCTTGGATTTAATCCAAGGTCAGAGGTAAGGATTGCTTTCTCAATTCCTTTGATCAGGCTGCTTTCCCATGGCTGGATCTGGATCATACGAGCTTCCGGGACAGTGATATTTGCCACCTGCTGAAGAGGTGTCGGAGCTCCGTAATAATCTACGGCGAGTTTGTCAAGGATATGCGGGTTCGCACGTCCTGCACGAATTGTAACCAGTTCGCTCTCAAGGCTTGCCAATGTCTTTTTCATCTTCTCTTCATATTTCTGAATTCTCTCATCCATTAGGTTCGTCTCCCTCTTTTTATAGTTTTTATATTACACTTTCTCTGTAAACTGACTTATAAGCCTTACTTATACAGTAACCTTAGTTCCGACAAATTTGCCATGTACTGCATTGATGATGCTGTCTTTTTCATCCAGTGCAAATACCAGCATCGGCATCTTCTGTTCCATACACATGATCGATGCTGTCAGATCCATAGCTGCCAGTTTCTTTGCAACTACTTCTTCAATGGAAATTTCATCATATTTTACTGCATTCGGGTTTGTCTTCGGATCACTGTCATAAATTCCGTCAACAGCTTTTGCAAGAAGGATTGCTTCTGCTTCGATTTCTACTGCGCGAAGTACAGTGGCTGTATCTGTGGAGAAGTAAGGATGTCCTGTACCGCCTGCAAAGAATACGATCTTGCCCTGTGCAAAGCTTGCTTCCACTGCATCCTTAGAGTAAAGGCTTGTAAATGCACCGCATACAAATGGTGTAAAGATTTCTGTCTTTAATCCAAGGTATCTGCAGATATCAGATACATAAATACAGTTCATAACTGTTGCAAGCATACCAATCTGATCAGCCTTATTCCTGTCGATAGTCTCACTGGTGCGTCCTCTCCAGAAATTACCTCCGCCGATCACGATGCCGATTTCCAGTCCTTCCTCAGCAATTGTCCTGATCTGCTTTGCAACTTCAATAACAGTCGCCTCGTCAAATCCGGTCTTCTTCTCACCGGCAAGGGCTTCACCGCTTAATTTTAATAATACACGTTTCATAGTAACTGTCTCCTGAAATTAATTTTATCGCAGGTAACAGAGGATCGGAATACCTCCTCTGTTACATTCGTAGTTCTATTCTACCATATTCCGGCAACAATTTCATTACCATTTTCATCAACTGTTGTAGAAACTGTGAAATTGCTGTAATAATGGAATCCTGTTTTACCTGTCTCAGGATCATCCTCATAGCTGCTGCCCTGTGGAGAACCGCATGCGCCTTCCAGTGCATCCAGAGACTGACCGATATACTGTTCTGCTGTGGAAATCATATCGCCGCCATTTCCCGGATCATCGTTACTGCCCGGATCATCATTAGTACCCGGATCGTCTGAGTTTCCCCCATTGCCCGGATCATCTGAACTATCCCCGGTTCCATTGCCACTGTTATTATTCTGATCAGAACTGTTGTTACTATCTGTGGAATCAGAATCATCTGCAGAATTCTTATCACTGTCGTCTGTGGAATCTGATTCAGACTCACTGTCATCTGTAATTCCAAGACGTTCCTTTACCGCATCAAGCGTGGATACTTCTTTTGTTGATGTACCTGTCAGATATTTTGCATATGGGATCGCATCATCATCTGTGCCATCCATACATAACGTAATCTGCGAAATTGTTCCAAGCGGAATATCGCGGAAAAAGCATTCATTCGTGTCCTCATCAGTATATGCAATACGGATATCATAGGAAGCTGTACTCTTGTTGGATGTTGTCTGCGTATCTGATGTCTGTGTATCTGATGTCTGTGTACCTGATGTCTGTGTATCTGATGTCTGTGTACCTGATGTCTGTGTACCTGATGTCTGTGTATTTGCAGTCTGCATATAATATAGTGCCTTGTCCTTATCTGTCAGGGTAAACATTCCATTGATGAGATCATCTCCCCATCCTCCATCCTCGTCTGCATCATAATCCTCACTGTCTTCATCCACATGAGTCCGGATATAGAGTGACTGGATGTCATCCCCTGTATTATTTACAAACACAATCTTAGATGCTGTGGAAGTTTTCTCCCCCATTACATTCTTTATGTCTTCATCTGCTGTCTGCTGCATATCCACCATATCGACTGCCTTGGTTACTTCAGGAGTCGGGGTAGCTGTTACCTCTACAGGTGCTGTCTCTGTTGTCTTTTTCTTACCACATCCGGCAGCTGCCACTGTCATTACCAACAGACCTGCCAGTATTAAATAACGTTTCTTCATAATATATTCCCTCCTGCTATATGGAATATCTTTTTTCTTTTTAACAATGTCATTTTTTCAATTCCCTATTATTGCAGAGTATCGAAAACTTGTCAACTAAGCCTCTGCCGATTTCATACAATTTTAAGACTTTCAGATTTTTAAAATCTCTGCCTGCGGACGCATTCTTATGAAAAAATCACATTTTTCCTACTTCATATTATTGCACAAAAGGAAACGCTCACTGTAATCAGCGGATACTCACCAGAAAGGATGTTACTGTGACTTTCACTCGCAAAAAACACCTCGCGGAATATTACCAGTGAACAGTAACGAAAGGACTACCATGTTGCTCTGGCAGTCCTTTCTCATCTCTTTGTGGTCATATTTAATATATTTCTATTCTGCCAGCTTCATCAGAAGTTCCACGCATTCTTCCTCTGATAAAACCGAAGTATTCAGGCAGATATCATAATTTTCCATTTTTCCCCATTCATGTCCTGTATAAAAGTTATAATAATCTCTTCTCTGACGGTCTTTATATGCAATCCTGTCAAGTGCTTCCTCCTGAGAAATATGCTTATTTTTCTTAATCCGTTTAATACGGTCTTCCATATCAGATGCATAAATATACACGCGAAGCAGCTGATTATCATCCTTCAGAATCTGGTCTGCACATCTTCCCACAAAAATGCATGGACCTTCCTGTGCCAGGCGCTTCACTGTCTCTTTCTGCGCATGAAACATCTTCTCCGGAATCGTCAGGCGTTTTTTATCCTGCGATTCTTCTGACATCATTACTCCGATTGCATAAAGAAGACTGGTCTTGCCTTTAAATTCATTGATGATTTCCTGACTGATTCCATGCCTCTCTGCTTCCTTCGGCAAAAATTTACTGTCGTAACAGGGAACTCCCATTTTTTCTGAAAGCAAAGCTGCAATATATCTTCCACCGCTTCCATACTGTCTGCTGATCGTGATTGTTTTCATAGGGCACCACTCCTTTCAGCTCATCTGCCTGAAAATGAATTGTTATTTTTTTATCTATATGATAGATTATAAGAATTTTCGAATATTTTTGCAATATCCATTAATTTTTTCATAAC
Organism: Blautia sp. Marseille-P2398; assembly: GCF_964240315.1. Taxonomy (NCBI): domain Bacteria; kingdom Bacillati; phylum Bacillota; class Clostridia; order Lachnospirales; family Lachnospiraceae; genus Blautia; species Blautia sp. Marseille-P2398. The sequence continues at coordinate 20,799 of NZ_CAXSTD010000007.1, read as the reverse complement.
ATTTCACAATTTTGAGCCAAAGGATTTAGTAATATTATCAATATAGATTCTTAACCTTAAATTCACGCTCTGCTTCTCTTCTCTGGTCTTTCTTTGCGATATCCTGTCTCTTGTCATAAAGTTTCTTGCCTCGAGCCATTCCAATTTCCACTTTTACCAGACTGTCTTTGAAATAAACTTTCAGAGGTACTAAAGTTAACCCTTTTTCTTTGAGCTTTGCTTCAATCTTATTGATCTCATATCTGTGAAGCAGAAGCTTACGGATTCTCAACGGGTCTTTGTTGAAAATATTGCCTTTTTCATAAGGGCTGATATGCATTCCGTAGATGTAAACCTCTCCGTTCTCTACACGGATAAAGGATTCCTTGATGCTGCATTTGCCCATACGCAGGGATTTTACTTCTGTTCCTGCAAGGGCAATACCGGCTTCATAAGTATCTTCTATAAAATAATCATGAAATGCCTTTTTATTATTGGCAATCAGCTTCATTCCTTTTTTCTTTGCCATAATATCCTCCAAGCCATTTTTATTTAATTCTCTTCTTCATCATTCCAGATATCAGCAACCAGCTCAAAATCTACTGTTTTGAGCATTTTATCTGCATCTGCCACACGGACACAGACTTTATCTCCCAATTTGTAGACTTTCTTTGTCATCTCTCCGCGGAGTTCGTAGGTTTCCTGGTCGAAGATATAGTAGTCATCCCGCAGAGTGTTGACATGTACCAGACCTTCTACTGTATTTGGGAGTTCTACGTAAAGCCCCCATCCGGTAACGCCTGAGATAATTCCCTCGAATTCCTCTCCCAGATGGTAGGACATATATTCTGCTTTCTTCAGCTTGTCTGATTCACGTTCTGCCTCATCTGCACGGCGTTCACATACACTGGACTGTCTCGCAACTTCATCAAGGATTTCAGCATAGTGTTCGGTTCTGCCTTCACGCATCAGTCTGCCTCGTAAGTTATCCTTAATGATCCTGTGGATCTGCAGATCAGGGTATCTTCTGATCGGAGATGTAAAATGGCAGTAATATTTTGCTGCCAGTCCAAAGTGACCGCTGCATTCTGTTGTATATTTCGCCTGTTTCATGGAACGCAGCACCAGACGGCTGATCATTGCTTCATTCGGAAGCCCTTCGATACTTTCGATGATTTGCTGAATTTCTTTTGGAGTGATCTCTTCTTTTGCTTTCTGAATCTTCACACCCTGATTGTGAAGTAATGTCAGAAGACTCTCCACTTTCTCCGGATCCGGATTATCATGGGTTCTGTATACAAACGGAATCTCTTCTGTGCAGTATTCCTGTGCCACAGTCTCATTTGCCATCAGCATGAAATCTTCAATGATTTTGGTTGCCACATTTGCTTCATATGGCTTAACATCGATTGCTTTTCCTGCTGCATTAAGAATAATCTTGCTCTCCGGAAAATCAAAGTCAATGGAACCCCTGTGATGACGGCTGTTTCGTAAGATTCCGGACAGTTCTTTCATCATAAAGAACATCGGGATAAGTGCCTCATACCGTTTCTTTGCTTCTTCGTCTGTGTCCTCAAGAATATTCTTTACATCAGTATAGCACATTCTCTCATTTACGTTAATCACTGTTTCCGCGATCTGATGGGAAACTACCTTACCCTTTTCGTTAATGTCCATCAGGCAGCTCAACGCCAGTCTGTCCTCTCCCTGATTCAGAGAACAGATTCCATTGGAAAGACGTTCCGGCAACATTGGCACAACGCGGTCTGCCAGATAAACACTGGTTCCACGTTTCAGTGCTTCCCTGTCCAGAGCACTGTTGTACTGTACATAGTTGCTTACATCTGCGATATGGACTCCCAGATGGTAAATGTCCCCCTCTTTTGTCAGGGAAATCGCATCATCCAGGTCTTTGGCATCTTCGCCATCAATAGTGACTGTCTGCAGATGTCTCAGATCCAGTCTTCCATCTCTGTCTGCATCCAGCACATGATCCGGAACACGCTGAGCCTGCTTCATTACTTTCTCAGGAAATTCACTTGGGATTCCGAAGCTCTTGACGATTGCCAGGATATCTGTACCCGGTGTTCGGATATTTCCCAGATTCTCCTTAATTTTTCCTTCAGGATTCTTATTTCCGGAGCCATAATCTGTAATCACCACGATTACTTTATCACCATTTTTTATTCCTGCCGCTTCTTTTCTCGGAATGAAGATATCTTTGGAAAATTTCGGATTATCACTGATCACAAAACCGAAATCCCGATTTAACTGATAAGTTCCTACAATTTCAGGCATACCACGCTCCAGAACCTTCACAACTACGCCTTCCTGGCGTTTTCCCTCTTTTTTGTCATTTCTGATGATGATCCTTACTTTATCCTGATGCATAGCTGTTCCTGTATCACTTTCAGGAATAAAGATATCCTCATCCTGCCCTTCAATTTCTACGAAGCCGAAACCTTTGGGATGTCCGATGAAGGTTCCCTCAGCCTGGATTCCCTCCGGCTGCTCTTTTTTATTTTTATCTTTTTTATTTTTATCTTTCTTCTTTCTGCCATACTCTGATCCGTATTCTTCTCTTCGGTCATCGTAATAACGGTCATCTTTTTTCTTTTTCCATTTTCCTTTGACCTTTTCATATCTGCCCTTGCGGTCTACAGATACCTTTCCTTCCTCGCAAAGTTCGTCCAGAACATCATACAGCTCTCTTTTCTCTTCTTTTGAAAGTCTCAGAAGAGAAGAAATCTCGCGGAGTCTCATTGGCTGATAAATAGGATCTCCCATCAGTTCCAGGATAAACTTTTTTCTTCTGTCCATATCTTTTTTACTCATATTACTCCTCACAGCCTCCGCAGAGGACTTTTATCTGATTCAGCTCTTTATGACACAAAAAACACTCTTGCACATAACAAGAGTGTTTCAAATTTCTTTTCTGATTAACCAAGCATATTTAATGCTACAGAAATTACAAAAAATAAAATTCCCATAATAGTGGTTGCCTTAACAAGTCCGCCCTCCATGGAACGACCTTTGTTCTTACCCCAGTATGTTTCTGCTGCTCCGGCGATAGCACCAAGTCCCTGCTGCTTACCTTCCTGCATAAGAACTACTACTGTAAGAGCGATGCAATCTATTATGAAAATGACACTCAGAATGATCTTAATAATCTGCACTTCGTTACACCTCCTAATCAACTGAGTTTCATTGTAACATAGCCGGATGGGGATTTCAACCACAATTCAGAGTTTTTGTCAGGTTTCTTAACAATTTTTTTCATTTTCTTTAAAAGGATTTTCATACACTGCCAGTTCTCCCAATGCCTCATGGATACGAAGAAGCTGATTATATTTGGCATTTCGGTCCGAACGGCAGGGTGCACCTGTCTTAATCTGGCCGGCACCTGTGGCAACTGCCAGATCTGCGATAAATGAATCTTCCGATTCTCCTGATCTGTGAGAAATTACTGTCCTGTATCCCGCTTTCTGTGCCATTTCCACTGCATCCAATGCTTCTGAAAGTGTTCCTATCTGGTTTAATTTTATCAGAATGGCATTTGCCGCTCCCAGTTTGATACCACATGCAAGACGTTTGATATTCGTGACAAACAGATCATCACCTACGAGCTGTATTTTGTCTCCCAGTCTTTTTGTCATCTGTTTCCAGCCTTCCCAGTCATCTTCCTCAAGTCCATCTTCAATGGAAACAATCGGGAACTTCTCTGCAAGTTTTTCATAATATTCTATCATCTCGCCGGAATCCCTGAGAACTTCTTCCCCTTTCATTTTTCCTTCTCCGGGGAAAACATAAACGCCTCTTTCTTCATCGTACAGTTCACTTGCCGCAGCATCAATTGCAATGCTGATATCCTTTCCGGGTTCATACCCTGCCTTTTTTACTGCTTCCAGAATCACTTCCAGGACGCTTTCTGAATCGGAAAGATCCGGTGCGAAACCTCCCTCATCTCCGACTGCTGTTGACAGACCTTTTTGTTTCAGGATAATTCTGAGAAACTGGTATACTTCCGCACACATTCGAATCGCCTGCTCCATATTTTCCGCTCCCGTCGGCATAATCATGAATTCCTGTAAATCCACCGTATTGTCAGCGTGACGTCCCCCATTTAAGATATTCATCATCGGTACAGGCATCTGTCTGGTATGGCAGCCGCCAAGATACTGATATAAAGGAACGCGAAGAGCTGCTGCTGCCGCCCTTGCTACTGCCAGGGATACTCCCAGTGCCGCATTTGCCCCTACATTACTTTTATTGTCTGTGCCGTCTGTTTCTATGATTTTTTTATCAATATAGGACTGATCCAGAGCATTTTCTCCAAGAATTGCTTCTGCCAGCTTTGTATTTACATTCTCCACTGCTTTGCGGACACCAAGTCCGGTGTAGCAACCTTTTTCTCCGTCACGAAGCTCCACTGCCTCGAACTTTCCTGTAGAAGCTCCCGAAGGGACGATTGCCCTTCCCGTATATCCATTTATCCCGATCACACCTTCTCCTACTGTTACTTCTACTTCCACTGTAGGATTTCCTCTGGAATCAAGTACCTGTCTTGCATGAACCCTTCTTACAGGCAGATAACGTAACATATTAGAACCTCCTGATCATTTTAATAAACCGATAACTGTTCCATATTTTCACAGTTAAACCTCAAGTACAGCGTTTCGTAAATAACTATACCAATCGCGTAGGATGCGGATTCGAGTGTGCTGGTATAAAAACGCAGGCGTAGCGGGCTACGCTGAGGCTTTTAGACCTGTGCAATCGGATTCGCAGACAAGTGAGTGGTATAGTTATTTCGAAAACGATGTACTAGTCAAAATACGTCACTGAGAACGGCGTGAACAGTAACGTAATTTGACTTGTATATCTTTACAACCATATTTTTACCCAATATGGTTCCGGCTATGCATTGTCTATATCCATTATTATTTTCAGAATATTTTATCAATACAAATAATTTTAATATTATCTTTTAAATATTTTTGTAAATTTTCTATTTTCATTCTTGACATTTCATTCTTTATCTGTTATATTAAGTTCATAAAACAAAAGGGATTACGAAAAACAAAAAAGTAAAGGAGTGAGACCACCGAAAACATAATCTTTTCTTCATAATTTAAGAAAGCGAGGTACAGACCACCAGAATAGCAAAGTTTCAAATTCATGACTTATAAGAAAGGCAGGTACGGACCACCAAGAACTTAAGCTTTTAAATCCAACTAAGTTTTATAAGTAGTTCCTATCAAACAAGGAAGGTACAGTCCAATGGAAACCTAACGATTTATCTTATTTTGAACGTAACAGTTAAACATTCTAAAGAAGGTACGGTCCAATGGAAATTTAATGATTTACTTTATTTTTAAAGTGACATTCAATCAAAATAAGGAAGGTACAGTCCAATGAAACGTTAACGATTTACCCTATTATAAAACGTAACCGTTCATTTACATGAAGAAGGTACAGTCCAATGAAAACTTAACGATTTACCCTATGAAACTATAAAAGGAAGGTACAGACCAATGGGACAGTAAGTTGAACCGTTAATTTCATAATTCAAATTCATACAATTTCATAATTTATTTTACAGAAAGTGAGGTATCATCCCTTGGATACAGAATCTTAACAGGAGCCACGATGAAATATAAATCTGTGGCTCTTTTATTTGTCATTCAGCTTCTATAGTTCCCCTCTTTCTCATATATTAAACTAATATCATTCCATTCTGAGGTTAACACTCTCTATGCATCTCAAATACATATCTTCCACTCGGATTTTCTCTTCCAGATTTACCAAGATTTTTCTTCTTTTCTGTGCTTGTGCATTTATAGGTTCCTCTATAGGAAAAATCGTATCGCACAACACTGCCAGACAGACTGCTGCTTCTGCCCAAAGTTCCAACTGGGGACTCAGTTTTCAGGAAGAAGGCAAACGTCCTGTTGGAAATGCAACGATAGAAGAATTGGCTCAGTACAATGCCTTTTTTGCTGAAGATACCGAAGAAAAGAAAATCTATCTCACCTTTGACGCAGGCTTTGAAAATGGAAATACTCCTGCTATTTTGGATGCACTGAAAAAACATCAGGCACCTGCTACATTTTTTGTGGTTGGAAATTTCATTTCGGAAAACAAAGATCTGATCAAACGAATGGAAACGGAAGGGCATATTGTCGGCAATCATACTATGACGCACCCGGATATGTCAAAAATTTCCACAAAAGAATCTTTTCAGAAAGAATTATCCGATGTAGAAAAAATTTACAGGGAAATTACAGGAAAAGAAATGACAAAATTTTACCGCCCCCCACAGGGCATCTACAGTACACAGAATCTGTCTATGGCCAGAGAACTGGGATATCACACATTTTTCTGGAGCCTTGCCTATGTAGACTGGTACCAGGATAACCAGCCAGATCCACAGGAAGCTATTGCAAAACTGACGAAACGGATTCATCCGGGAGCTATTGTACTGCTACACAGCACCTCTTCCACTAATGCACAGATTCTGGATGAACTGTTGGATAAATGGGAAGAGATGGGATATTCCTTTCATTCTCTGAATGAATTATGATCATTTAACATTTTCCGATACTGTTCACACACCACTATCCCGCGAGGTGTTTTGGCATGAATATGCCAAAATCCCGAGACATACAAGCCAAAATTCCATTGCCGCAGGCAATCTGGAATGAATTTTGGCTACGTTACTGTGAACGGAGTGAACAGTAACCATTTTCCCATTTACAAAGTCACATACAAAAATGACAGAATTTTGAAATATCTGACACACTTGCAATAAACAAAAATTGATCATTATCTCAAAATGAAACGCACTCCACAGGAATGTCCTAATGGAGTGCGTCTCACTTTGTTTATAAATCAATACTTTAGAGAATATCAAAATTATAACTTTTATACTGCATTTACACTGCTTATTCAGCGTCTGCTGCCTCTGTCTCTTCCGGTTCTTCTGTTGTTTCCGCTTCTTTAGTGTCATCGGAGGCTGCATCAGAATCTTCTGTCTCTGCTGCATCTGCATCCTCAGCTTTCTCTTCGCTGTCCACAACACCACCTTCAACTACCAGGTCATCCGGATTGATGTTGTCACCGTATACAGGTTTCAGAGTTTCTTCGAAATCTTTATGGAAGAACTGTTCATCTGCCAGAGATTTAATCTCATCGTTGATTGCGTTCAGAAGGTCTGTGTTACCCTTCTGTACTGCTGGTGCAATCGTATCAATATCACCAAGAGATTCGATTCCTACAGAGAATCCTTCATTCTGCTGAGCCCATGCAAGTACTTCTGTATTGTCTGTGGAGAATGCATCTCCTCTTCCATCAAGAAGCGCATCGTATGCTTCCTGGTATTCATCAAATTTTACAAGTTCAATATCCGGATAGTTATCTGTGAAATATGTCTCTGCTGTTGTTCCTTTTACAACGATCAGCTTCTTGCCTTCCAGATCTTTTACATCTTTGATCAGCGCATCATCAGGAGAAACAACTCCAAGAGCTACCTTCATATATGGAAGTGCGAAGTCTACTTTCTCCGCTCTGTCATCGGTTACTGTAAAGTTTGCAAGGATCACATCTACTTTTGCAGACTGCAGATATTCTACACGACTTGCAGCCTCTACATAAGTAAATTCTGCATCGTCTTCACTTCCCAGAAGGTCTTTTGCAAGTCTTTTTCCAAAATAAATATCGTATCCCTGAACATCACCGTTTTCATCTACATATCCAAATGGATTCTTGTCACTGAATACACCGATTTTGATCTTTCCGTCTTTTTTGATCTCATCCAGAGTACGGGCCTGTGCAGTGTTTCCACCGTCATCTGCCGCACTTACAAGAATACTTCCGCCAAGAAGTGTTGTTGCTGCTACACCTGTTGCTAATAAGACTGCTAATATTTTTTTCTTCATGTTCTTTTCCTCCATGTTTTAAAAAATTTTGATTTTATTATAATTTTTATAACTAGTACATCGTTTTCGAAATAACTATACCACTCACTTGTCTGCGAATCCGATTGCACAGGTCTAAAAGCCTCAGCGTAGCCCGCTACGCCTGCGTTTTTATACCAGCACACTCGAATCCGCATCCTACGCGATTGGTATAATTATTTACGAAACGATGTACTAGCTCTTATGATATCCTGCTATTTCATGGATATTATCATCCATTTCAGGATTTATAAAATATTCTGTTTTCCTCTATTCTATTTTTTCACTGTTTCATAATGGAAACTGTTCAGGAACTGTTTTGCCCTGTCAGTCTCCGGATTATCAAAGAACTGTTTCGGAGTGTTCTCTTCTACAATGTTTCCCTTATCCATAAAGATCACTCTGTCTGCTACGGAACGGGCAAATTCCATCTCATGAGTGACGATCAGCATGGTCATTCCTGTCTTTGCAAGTTCCAGTACTACCTGAAGTACTTCTCTTACCATCTCAGGATCAAGTGCTGCTGTAATCTCATCCAGAAGCATGATCTCCGGATGCATCAGCATGGCACGTACAATGGCAACTCGCTGTTTCTGACCACCGGAAAGCTGCCTTGGATAATTATCTTTCTTATCCAGAAGACCAACTCTGTCAAGAAGCTGCTCCGCTTCCTTTTTCACTTCTTCTTTATTTCTTTTCTGTACTTTCATTGGTGCCAGAAGAAGATTATTTAAAATTGTCATATTCGGGAAAAGATCATAGCTCTGGAAAACCATTCCTATCTTCTCTCTGACTTTGCTTATATTCTTTTTTTCTTTCTCATAGCTTACACCGTTAAGCTTCAGTACACCGGTGTCAATCTCTTCCAGGCGGTTGATACATCGCAGGAAGGTACTTTTTCCACATCCGGAAGGTCCTACGATCACCACCACTTCTCCCTTTTGCAGAGAGAAGGAAACATCATCCAGAATAGGAACATTGTTTACATATGATTTCTTTAAATGTTCTACTTCTAAAATCAGCTGTCCCATTCATTTATCCTCATTTCTCTATTAATCAGCAAACTTCTTTTCCAGTACTCTGGAGAGTCTGGAAAATGGAAAACATATGATAAAATACATAAAGAATACTGCACCGTATACCCAGAGGGCCGCTGTCGGATTTGTATAACGTGATGCATCTATGATCTGTTTTCCAACTTTTAACACCTCTACTACTCCGATAAGAGCTACCAGTGATGTGGTCTTGATCATTCGGGTAAGAAGATTCACTGCGGATGGAAGAAGTCTTCTTATAGTCTGCGGAAGGATAATATAAAGATAGACCTGCCATTTGTTTAATCCAAGACCGTATCCGCTGTCATACTGGTGTTTAGGAATGGAGATCAGCGCACTTCGCACCAGATCACCCATTTCAGCAGTTCCCCAGAATGTAAATACAATGACCGCCGCTGTCTCACCGGAAAGATTCATCCCCAGATGCTTGGCCGCTCCGAAATATACCAGGAACAAAAGCACCAGCTGCGGCATGATTCTTACTATTTCAAGGTAAATGCGGCAGATAAACTTAATGATTTTATTTGGGATATTCATTACCATCCCAAGAAGAAATCCAAGGATTATGGAAAATACCATGGAAATCAGTGCAATTCTTATTGTTACCCACAAGCCCTGCCAGAGTCTTAATGAGTTGATTCCCTTAAAAAGAACCTCAATCCCCATATTCTGCATAGCGGACTCTCCTTTCTACAAATGAACAGATAAGTGAGATTGGTAAAAGTATGATCAGATATGCGATTACCAACATAAACAGGGCTTCATCTGTTTTGTAATAAATTCCGATCAGGTCTTTTGTCACAAACATCAGGTCTGCAAGTGCTACTGCACTGAATACGGAGGTTTCCTTAATAAGAAAGATCGCATTTGCACAGAATGCCGGAATAGAATTGGATACTGCCTGGGGCAGGATAATGTTTGTAAATACCTGACTCTTACTCATTCCAAGGCTTAATGCGGATTCCACCTGAATGGGCGGAACATTGTCCAGGCCGCTTCGGAAGGCTTCTGCCATATAACTGCCTCCGAGAAAGGTCAGTCCTGTGATCGCACACTGTTCTGAACTGAGGACAATCCCTATTTTCGGAAGACCGAAATACAGGAAAAACAACTGAATCAACAATGGTGTATTTCTGGACAGTTCAATGTAACATTCCACGATCTGACGAAGTACAGGAATCCTGAAATACTTAATCATGCTGCAGACAAGCCCAACCACAATGGCAAGCAACACACCAATCACCGCCATGTGAAGTGTAAGCTTTGCTGCCTCAATATAAAGAGGTGTCTGCTCGCGGATAAACTCAAAATCCATGGTTACTTTATTCTCCTTCTATTATTATGATTTAGAGCATATTTGAAAAACGCTCTGGTGTGCCTGTTCCACTTATTACTTTTCAATCCACTGCTATTTCGGTTAAAGCAGGTAGTTTACTTGATTTAGTTAAAGCGTTACATCTGCACATCTGTGAACTATCATAACATTTCAGGCTTCATCCTGCAAGCTTTTCATAAATTGCATCTGCAAGTCTGCTATGTCCCAGTTCATCCAGATGCTCCTGATCGGCTTCTCCCGGTCGGGCAAATTCTGAAGCCGGAAGATAAGAAATATTTCTTCTTCTGGCGATTTTCTCATACACCCGGGGCAGATTCCATGATACTTCGATAGAATTCTTATCGAATTCCGGATCAAAATCCTCTTCCCAGATTCTCTCCCCAAGGTAGATTGGAGATACCAGTAATATTTTGGCATCCGGGTTTACAGTGTTGATCTGATCAAGGAGCTGTTCAATCCCCTGTCCGATTACTTCCGGGGTTGCGCTGTATACGCTTTTACAATCGTTCGTGCCAAGCATGAGAACGATAGTGTCTACTGGTCTGTGGCTCTCAAGGATTGCCGGAAGCATTTCTGTTCCTCTTCTTTCTGTACGGAATGGATCATCGAATACGGTGGTTCTTCCGCAAAGTCCTTCTTCGATTACTCTGTAGCCTTTTGTTCTTACTTTGTCATCCAGGATGCTGGTCCAGCGGGTACCCCATCCGTATCTCTGATTAGTAGTTCCCGGGATTAAACCGTATGTATTGGAATCACCGAAACATAAGATTTGTTTCATGTCTTGTCACCTTCTTATCTGATATTTTTAATGGGATTTTTGTTTTCCCTGTTTTCATATTGATTTGATAGGAATACTATACAATCTTTATTTTTGTTTGTCAAGCCCTTTTTTGTATTTTTTGAAAATGTTTATTTGTACGTCATAAGTCATAAAGGGACGCTCAGAAATATTTTTATTTTCCGTGCGGTTTCGGGACCTATAGCAATCCTCGTAAATAATCAAAAAATTTTTGATACCGATATTATTTCCAGTCCTGAACTTTATATTTTTTATATTTTGCAGGTGTCGTGCCTGTATATTTTCTGAAGATTTTTATAAAATAGCTCTGTGTGGAAAAGCAAAGATATTCACTGATCTGTGCTGCTGTATAATCTGAATAGGTCAGCATATTACAGGCAGCTTCTATCCGTTCTTTCTGAATATAGTCGACAAAAAGCATTCCTGTTTCTTTTTTAAACAATCTGGAAAGATAACTGGCACTGATCCCTGCTGCCTCTGCAGTTTCTTCCAGTGTAACGGGAACATGCAGATGAAGATGAATATATTTTACTGCCGCTTCAATTTCTCTGCTGTAATGTTGCATCCCGGACTTCTGCACTTCCTGGGCAAATCTCAGGGCTGCTTTTTGTGATAACTTTTCTATGGAAGATTTGCTGGTGCACTCTTCTACTGTCTGAATATAACCGTCGCTTAATGCATAAGCAGTTTCTTCAGGTACACCACCTTCAATGGCAGCTCTGGTAAACAGCGTAATTCCTGCGATAAACATATTTTTACTGTTTCTCAGTTCATTTCTGGACAGGATTCCCGGGGTTCCATCCGGTGTGAGCTGAAAAACAGACTGTATTCTGTCTGTCTGACCATTCCTGATAGCATCATACTGCCGACGCTCACTTGCATAAGATTCATGTTTCTGTAAATTTTCACGTCTCTCAAATAGAGTATTCCTGCTTCTGTTCTCTGCAATCTGTTGTTCTCTTTCGTTATATTCCTTATTTTTCTTCTGCATCTTTATTCCTCTCACATATACAGCAATATTTTATTATTTATAGCAATATTTTACTATATTTTATCATTTACAGGTGATATAGTCCAGATAAAGGCAACACAAACAATCTGTTTGTTACTGTTCACTCCGTTCACAGTAACGTAGCCAAAATTCATTCCAGATTGCCTGCGGCAATGGAATTTTGGCTTGTATGTCTCGGGATTTTGGCATATTCATGCCAAAACACCTCGCGGGATAGTGGTGTGTGAACAGTAACATCTGTTTCACATATAAATAAACTTATGGAGGAATTTATTATGAAGCGTGATTTAAAGAAAATCATCAGCCAGATGACTCTGGAAGAAAAAGCAGGCATGTGCTCAGGTCTTGATTTCTGGCATCTGAAGAGTGTGGAAAGACTCGGAATCCCGGAGGTAATGGTAAGCGACGGTCCTCACGGGCTTCGTAAACAGGATGACAAGGGAGATCATCTTGGAATGAACGACAGTATCAAAGCAGTCTGCTTCCCTCCTGCTGCTTTAAGTGCCTGCTCTTTTGACCGTGAATTAATGGAATCCATGGGCGAAACTATTGGCAGAGAAGCACAGGCAAATGACGTATCTGTTGTTTTAGGACCGGCTGTCAATATTAAACGTTCTCCGCTCTGCGGAAGAAACTTTGAATACTATTCAGAAGATCCATACCTTGCAGGTGAGATCGCTGCTGCATTTATCAATGGTGTACAGTCCCAGCATGTAGGAACTTCCATCAAACATTTTGCAGCTAACAATCAGGAATATCACCGCATGAGCAATTCTTCTGAAGCAGATGAAAGAACACTCCGCGAAATTTATTTTCCTGCATTTGAAACTGCAGTAAAAAAGGCTCAGCCATATACATTTATGTGCTCCTACAATCAGATCAACGGTACTTTTGCTTCCGAGAATAAATGGCTTCTTACCGATGTTCTCCGCAATGACTGGGGCTTTGAAGGATATGTTATGTCTGACTGGGGTGCTGTCAATGACCGTGTGAAGGGTCTGGAGGCCGGCCTGGATCTGGAAATGCCAGGTTCCAACGGAACAAACGATGCTCTGATCATGGAAGCCGTAAAAAATGGCACTCTGAAGGAAGAAGTTCTGGATCAGGCTGTAGAACGTATCCTGAATATTATTTACAAATATGCGGACCACCGTGCACCGCAGGAATTTACCATGGAAAAAGACCATGAAGAGGCACGCCGTATTGCGGAAGAATCTATGGTCCTTCTGAAAAACGCAGACCAGATTCTGCCTCTGAAGACCTCTGAGAAAGTAGCTTTTGTAGGTGGTTTTGCCAAAAAACCTCGTTTCCAGGGCGGCGGAAGCTCTCATATTAACTGCTTTAAAATTACCAATGCACTGGAAGCTGTTCCTGCTGATGCACAGGTTATTTACGCAGAAGGATTTCCTGCTGATAAAGATTTATACGATGAAAAACTGGCTTCTGAAGCACTTCAGTCTGCAAAAGCTGCTGATAAGGTTGTGATCTTCGCCGGACTTCCGGATAGTTTTGAGTCTGAAGGATATGACCGTTCTCATATGAGACTGCCAGAATGCCAGAACCGTCTTATTGCTGAGATCCTTGAAGTTCAGCCAAATACTGTGATCGTTCTTCACAATGGTTCTCCTGTGGAAATGCCATGGATCAATAATGTGAAAGGTATTCTGGAAGCTTACCTTGGCGGACAGGCAGGCGGAGCTGCTGTTGCAAATATCCTCTATGGTATTGTAAATCCAAGCGGTAAACTGGCCGAGACAATCCCGGTGAAACTGGCTGACAATCCATCCTACCTGAACTTCGGTGGCGGTGATAAAGTGGAATACCGTGAAGGTGTATTTGTAGGATATCGTTATTATGACACCAAACAGATGGAAGTTGCCTATCCATTCGGATACGGACTCTCCTATACTACTTTTACATACAGCAATCTGCAGATTTCCAACACAAATCCAACAGAAAAAGATACTGTCACTGTTTCTGTAGATGTAACAAATACAGGAAACGTTGCAGGAAAAGAAGCTGTCCAGCTCTATGTGAAAGACATGACAGCATCCACGATCCGTCCGGAAAAAGAACTGAAAGGTTTTGAAAAAGTCCAGCTTGCTCCCGGCGAAACCAAAACAGTTACTATGAAACTGGATAAGCGTAGCTTTGCATGGTACAACACCCAATTACAGAACTGGTATGCTGCAAGCGGCAAATATGAGATTCTGATTGGTGCGTCCTCCAGAGATATCCGTCTCTCTGAAACCATTGAACTCTCCAGCAGCCAGGTAATTCCCATGCATATTCATATGAACACAACACTGGGTGAGCTTTTCAATAATCCCAACACAAAAGAAGCAGCAAAAGAACTGACTTCCAGATATCTGGCTGCAATGAACGGCGGTTCAGACACAGCTTCCCAATCTGCTGCTGAAGCTATCACTGAAGAAATGGTAGCAGCAATGACAGATTCCATGCCACTTCGCTCTCTGTGCAGCTTTGGCGGATTCTCCCGGGCTGAGATCCAGGAGATGATTGACAAACTGCAGGCAATCTATAGCAATCCTCTGAAATAATGCATCTTAATCCAGCCCATCAGAGTGTGAAATCCTGCGTCAGATATCTTTGCCGTGCGTCAGCACGCCTGCAGATATCTTCCTTGTCTTTCGCACTCTGCTGAACTGTCTTAAATGCATTATTTACAAGGATTGCTATAAAACAAAAAAACTACTGTATATAAGCTGAATTTTTTTCCGGCTTTATACAGTAGTTTTTATTTATTTCTCTCTAAACCATTCCTTCATCACATCAAAAATTTTTATAAGCTCTTCGTCACTGATCACATATGGAACCATAGAGTACATGTAGTTCAAAAATGGCCTGCTGAACACACCCCGTTCATAAGCAAACTGCTGGAAGCCTTCCAGATCTCTGGAATCATGAACCTCCACGCACACACAGCCACCCATGATCCGGACTTCTTTGATCCGTGGATCTGTGAATGCTTCCATCTCACCACGTGAAACCTGTTCAATATGACGGATTTTACTCATATAATCTTCACGCTCAAAAATCTCAATCCCCTTCAAAGCCACAGCACATGCCAGCGGGTTTCCCATAAAAGTAGGACCATGCATCAGGGCAAGTCTGTCATCATCACTGTAAAAGGCATCAAATACCTTGTGATTTGCCACAGTGACAGCATGACCAATATATCCTCCTGTAAGGGCCTTTCCAAGAACCAGGATATCCGGCAGAACAAGATCTGCCACAAAGCGATTACCTGTGCGGCCAAACCCGGTTGCAACCTCGTCAAAAATCAAAAGAACATCATACTGGTCACACAATTCTCTTGCTCTCTTCAGGAATGAAATATCATACATCCGCATTCCTCCTGCTCCCTGTAAAAGAGGCTCCACAATAAAGCAGTTCAGACGGTCATGATACTGTTCAAATGCCTCCTCCAGGGCCGGAATCTCAGTGGGAATATGGACAACACCCTCTTTTTTGTCAAAAGCGAAATGATAATCCTCGTCATCACCAACTTCCATTGCCTTAAATGTATCCCCGTGATATGCATGTTCAAGAGCCAGCACTAACGGGCGCTTTCTTCCCTGATTGGTGTTGTATTGAAGGGCCATTTTAAGTGAGACCTCCACTGCAACACTTCCTGAATCTGAAAAAAAACAATAATCCAGATCTCCTGGCAGAAATTCCTGCAGCTTCGCAGAAAGCTTTTCCACCGGCTCATGTGTCAGTCCCCCAAGCATTACATGACAAAAACGGTCTGCCTGTTCCTTGATCGCTTCTGTCAGTTCCGGATGCTTATATCCATGAATCATACACCACCAGGAAGATATAGAGTCTATCAGCTTCTGATCTTTTGTATAAAGATGTACACCCTCTGCATCCAGAATCTTATAGGGAGCTTTCATTGTTTTCATTTGTTCATAGGGATACCATATCATTTGATCTTCACCTCATCATAAAATTCTGCCAGTACATCTGCATCTATATCAAGATCCTTCGCATTATCCTGTACTTTTGCAATAACCGGAAGGCCTGTCATATATTGGCACATAGCAATATTATCCTCTTCCATAATATTTCCGGGATGGTAATGGTTAAAAATAATACCTTTGATTGGAAGGGAATGGACTTTCATATACTCAGCAGTCAATACAACACTGTTTATTGTACCAAGCCCTGCATCTGCCACCAGAATACTGGAAAGCTCAAACTCTCTTATCACATCTTCAAGCTGGATTTTGCGTTCATCAAAACAGAGCGGACAGAGGATACCGCCACTTCCTTCCATGGTAATATATTCATAATCATTTGCTGCCTTCAAAAATCCTCTTCGCACAACATCAAGATCCACCGGATTACCCTCAACTCTTGAAGCAAGATGAGGAGACCAGGCATTTTCATATACATAAGGACACATATCATCCAGAGACTGGGAAATACCAGACATCTCTTTAACAAAAAGTGCATCGCCCGGGATTAGACTTCCGTCTGCACGCCGGTCATTTCCACTCATTGCAGCTTTGTAATAAGCCGGATTTTTTCCTGCCTGTGCCAGTTTTTTTACGATCAGTCCTGAGAGATAGGTTTTGCCCATGTCTGTTCCTGTTCCTGTAATAAATACCGCTTTACTCATGATTCTTCCACTTCCTTCCAATATTCTGGTGTTACATTTCTGCCCATATCAGAGAGCATTTTTCGGTCGCTGCGGATGGTTGCGCAGGCAACAGTAGTCAGCATATTCCCTGTTATTGTAGCGGAGGCACCGGATTTAAAAGCGGTTTCCCCGTCATTGGTAAGAAGTGCCCGTCCGGCAGCAAGACGAATATTAGCCTCAGGATTAATATAACGAAAGAAGGCAATTGTCCGGAGGATATCCTGCTCTGAAAGCTGATCAAGATGTTCCAAAGGTGTTCCCGGAATGGGCATCAATGCATTGATCGGAATGGAGTCAATACCCAGCTCTGCAAGGCTGACTGCCATATCCAGACGATCCTCCCAGGTCTCTCCCATTCCTATGATGCCACCGGAACATGCACACATTCCTTCTGCCTTTACCTTTTTCAGAGTTTCAATCTTCATATCGTATGTATGTGTCGTACATATATTAGGAAAATTTCTCCTTGAAGTCTCAATATTATGATGGTAACTGGTTACTCCGGCTTCATGAAGACGATGCAGCTGTTCGGAAGAAAGAAATCCCATGGAAGCACAGAGATCGATATTGCATTCCTTATACATGGTTTCATAGGCATGAATCGCCTGATCAAATTCTTTTCCGGTCAGAGCCTTTCCTGCAGTGACAATGGAAAAACGATCAACACCCTCCTCTTCATTCATTTTACATGCTTCCAGAATCTTTTCCTCGGGAAGAAAATCATAGATCTCACAGGAAGTATGGTGGTGTACTGACTGAGCACAATATTTGCAGTCCTCCGGACACCTGCCGCTGCGGCCATTGATAATGGAACAGAGATCTACCTTATCACCGATATATGCTTCGCGGATACGGTCTGCTCCTTCACATAATTCATCTAAATCACAGGTAAGAAAAAAAGAAAGATCATCTTCCCTTGTAATTCTGCGTCCATCAATAATTTCCTGTGCTAAAATAAGTGGATTCATTTTACAAGCTCCTCCCTTTCCAGTCTGACATTTGATTTTGAATCAAAAAGATATTGAAGCACTACCGGTCTGACACGTTTTGC
This sequence comes from Blautia sp. Marseille-P2398, assembly GCF_964240315.1. Classification (NCBI taxonomy): domain Bacteria; kingdom Bacillati; phylum Bacillota; class Clostridia; order Lachnospirales; family Lachnospiraceae; genus Blautia; species Blautia sp. Marseille-P2398. The sequence goes on along the minus strand of NZ_CAXSTD010000007.1, from coordinate 2,943 downwards.
AATAACAGCTCCCAGAACACTTAATGCAATGTCACCGGGTACAGCAAGAAGAAAACAATAAAGAATCAGCGGCCAGATTCCAATCGGTGTATCGATCACATAATTACAGATCACATAGTAATAAACCATTCCACAGGCATAGACGATCATCAGACCTGCCAAATTCGCAAGTAAATAGTGAAAAACTGTCTTCTGCTTAAGACGCTCTGCAATAAGTCCGGTCACGTATGTTCCCAGGCAGAACCCTATAATATAACCGAAGCTTGGCTTGAAAATATACCAGATCCCACCGCCCTCCGAAAAGATCGGAAGTCCTGCCAGTCCCAACAGCATATAGGCAACCACAGAAATCATACCCCTTCTGGATCCCAGAAACAATCCGGCAAGCATAGTGAACAGGTACTGCAGTGTAAAGGGAACTACAGGTACAGGGATTTTAATAAACGCACCTGCTGCAATCAACGCCGTAAAAAGACCGCAATAGATCATGCTTTTTGTTTTAGTCATTTGTAAACCTCCATATATTTTATGGTTTACTATTTTAAAGCACAGAAGGTTAATTGTCAACTTTTTTATTTTCTCAGTTTACAGTTCGCCTTGCTATTTGCGTCACAGCATATATAATATGGTCAAGCGGATAAAATCATCCGCTTCGGTACTTGCTTGATTCGGTAATCACGACCACCGGCTAAGCCGGTGGTTTGCTTTGACCCTATAAGGGTCTATTACCGGCACTGGAGTCTAAAGACTCATTATTCCTGTATTTTTTGCATTTTTCCATACCGTATCTACATAATATCCACGACACCAGAAATGTCTGTTTCCATATTTGTACTTCAGATTTGCATGTCTTTCGAATATCATTAATGTACTTTTTCATTTTAACCATACAAAAACGGCAGACCCCCCAATAAAGTCAAGGGATTCTGCCATTTTATTTTTCATCAACTGTCGAAAACGGGTGTGTGTCATTTCATCGGGAATTTCTTTCTTGCCAGGTCAGTTCTGCTTTTTCCTTACAGTTCTCAGAAAATAACAGATCGACCACGCAATACTCATTCCTGCTGCAATTCCAAAAGCAAAAAGAAACGTATCCCGTCCATATTCCAATGCTCGAACAGTATTTCCTTCCACAATGCTGTTCATACAATAATAAAGAGTACTTCCGGGAATCAGAGGGATTACGGAAGTAACAAAAAAAGATGTAGATGTTTCTTTACAGATTCTTGCAAGAATTTCTGCATACACATCTGTAACAAAGCCAGCCATCAGAGTCGGAAGAAAAACATTTCCCCAGAATTCTTTTCCCAGAAGGAACACCAGCCAGCTAAGGAAGCCGCCAACTGCTGCCAGAGGCAAATATTTCTTTTTTATATGAAAAAGAATTCCAAATCCTACAGAGCCAATGGCTCCGGTAATTAATTGTATCATGATTGCTGCAGTCAAAGTCCAAACCTCCCAAATAAAATAATTGCCCCCATAAATCCAAGTGCCAGTGCCGCAGCAAGTAGTAAAGCAGCAATCAGACGGATGATTCCAGAGAGTGTATCACCAATAAGTACATCCCTGATTGCATTTGTCGACATCAACCCCGGAATCAAAAGCATAATGTCACCGATCATAATCTTATCCATGCGAAGGAATGGGCACAGCAAGGTTAATCCACAGATTGCACAGCCTGTAAAAAAAGACGCCACAAACTGAAAAGTCACTTCATTCATGCATACCGGACGAAGATATTGCTGTAATCCCCAGATCAGAACAGCCCCAAATCCTGCTGCAACAGCATCCGGAATACTTCCACCATAAAAAAAAGCAAAACTGCATGCAGCCAGAAGGCTTCCAAGAAGTTTCCATAACGGTTTCGTCTTATTTATGTTAATTTTATCAAATTCTTTCCGAAGCTCTGCCGCAGGGACAGGATGATTACAGAAACGACGGCTCAGATCATTCAACTGCTCTAATTTTGTAAAATCATTTCCACCACTTTCCCTGATCCGTCGGGTCTGTGTCCGCGCTCCTTCTTCTGGAAATTCCATGGTAATAACGATACTGGATGTGATCACAAAAACATTCATCTGTGCAGCACCACAGGCATAACCCATTCGGTTCAGCGTATCCTCCACTCGAAAAATCTCTGCACCGCTGTTTAACAATGCGTCACCCATATCAAGAAAAATATGTAAAAAATCTTTAGATGTCTGCATAGGATTACTCCTTTAATTTTGCAGAAAAGAGTCCGGCATAATATACGCCAGTGTCTTACTTCTGCACTTTTGTATTCTGAAGATAGCTTTAGTATAAGGCTTAATTGCAGTGAATACAACTTCTATTTTATAGCGCTTACATAAAATAGTTCCAATTCAGATTATTTTGAAAAAATAAGATGTGTTTTTCAGATCAAAAAATATGAGTAGTAGTCAAGAGGACTTGATGGATTAATCCGTCAAGCCCTTTCTATTTATTATGAGAAATAATCAGTGTACGAGCTGTCAAGTATTTTCTTCCTTCTTATAAAGATTAAAATTCTTGACAGCTCTGTTTTTGGCAAATAAAAAAATATCATAGAATCTAGTTTAATAGACTCATATGATATTTCTTTGATTACTCCTGTGAGTACCCGTGAAGACGAAGACGCGCAAAAGCCTTCATTTTCAAAGGTTTCGAGCAGGGGATGAGAGAATCGAACTCCCACCAAAGGTTTTGGAGACCCCTATCATACCATTTGACCAATCCCCTACAAAGTATATTATACATACTTTCAAAACTACATACATGTTGACATTTCCTTGAGAATTAACTTCCTGCGTTGCTGATTGAGTTTTGTACTCCGCGGGGTCACTTCGTGACTCCGTCTCTCAGCATTTTGGTCAAGCCCTCACCCGATTAGTAACAGTCAGCTCCATGTGTTGCCACACTTCCACCTCTGCCCTATCTACCTCG